>NZ_JAGGPO010000058.1:0-5561 GCF_018613775.1 Arthrobacter sp. ISL-69 | reverse complement strand
TGGCCAGCAGCCAAGAAGCCCATTAATTCAGCAGTCTCCTAGAGCTGTCCGCTCCCCCGTCTTTCTGCATGTGCCCACATCCCGCAATCCGGGGGTCCCAGCTGTTGTCCCGAATATCCCCTCTCACAGGACTGATAAAGACACATTTCCTATTGGATGTCGAGACCTTGTTCCGCACCTGAGCACGCCAACCATTCCTGGCAACCTGAACCGTCCCGGGAATCATGCCGCCTGTTTGTTGGCGGCGTCGCCGGGTAGCGGGCCGGTTTCTAGATCATGATATGTCTGCTCGTACTCCTCTGGTGTCTTGTGATCCAGGGCTGAATGCAGTCGTTCGTTGTTGTACCAGTGGACCCACTCAAAGACGATATCCATCACGTCGATTTCGGTCTTCAACGGTCCGCTGCGGAACGGTGAATCCTTTGCGACGGCCTCGTTCTTGAACAGCCCCATCACGGTTTCCGCGGCAGCATTGTCATAAGCGTCACCCACACTCCCAATGGACGGCTGCAGGCTCTCCAACGCCAGCGTTTCCGTGTATCGGAGTGGTGGATCAGGCCCGCTGGCACGGGGCGGCCGCTGTGCTCCCGCCGCCACAGCGCCATCCGCAGGCAATGCTCGACGAATGCGGTGTCCTTGATCGTGGACGTCTCCCAGCGCATCTTCGATGGTGCGCAGGGCCGGCAGGCGTTTCTTCCATGCCCGGAAGGTTCGTGCGGCGACCTGCATGCCCTGCTCCCGCAGGACGGCACAGATCGACTCGACCTCATAACCAACAGCCCGCATTTTATCGATGAATCGACAGATCAGCGGCGGCGAGCGTCGATCTCCCCCGAGAAGAAAATCGAAGCCTATTTGAGGATCTCGTTGGACTCCTTCAAGTCCCGTACCTCAGCCCGAAGCCGCTTGATTTCCTCCAACTCGTCACTGCTCGGACCGGTCTTCTCACCGGCATCTACCTGGGCCTGGACAACCCAGGGGCGCAGCGATTCAGGGCCGACTCCGAGCTTTAGCGCCAGTGCCTTGCAGGCAGCATAAACAGAGGGGTATTCGGATAACCGATCCATGGTGGCTATGTCAACCATTCTTGGCCCCGGTAGGGCGGGTATCTCTGGCCCCACCTCGTGGACCTGGCCCGTGAGTGTGAGGAGAAGCTAGGCACATGCACCCTCGGGCGTCCCAGTTCCTTGTGTTTTGGGACGCTGTTTCTGAACTGCTCGAACCCGACTGACGTCGACACACCAGTCGGCCAAGTCCTGGTCAATGAAGGCAAGAACACGGAGCACGTCACTGAACCGGCGCCTGTACGTTGAATTCCAGCAACTGCTCGCCGCGGGCAACACAGTAGAGTTGTTCCAAACTCCGTAGCCCATCCGCCCGCGTTAGTGGTGGAACGGTGCGGGGCGGCATCGCGACTTGTGCTCGTCATCCGGGGCTTGCAGTAGCCGTAACCATATGAGCCAGAGGGAACTTGGATTGGTAACAAGCAAGGACATTGCAAAACTGGCAGGTGTCTCGCAGAGCACCGTGTCGCGCGTCCTGAACGGAAGCACGCTGGTTACGCCCGAAACGCGGGAGCGCGTTTTGAGCTTCATGGGAAGTTACTCTCCCAATGCCAATGCCCGCGCCATGCGCACCAACAGGACGCAGACGATTGGTGTCGTTGTATCGGAGATCACGAACCCGTTCTACCCGGAGCTTCTGGAAGCAATCTATAGAGCCTGCGATGCCCGTGGCCTCACGGTGACGCTATGGAACGAGCACGATCCGGCAGCGCCGGCAGCGGTCTCCGGCGTGCGTCGTGGACTCGTGGACGGAATCTGTTTCGTTTCGGCAACTTCCGATGCTTCGGCTGTTCACCAGCTGGCGGAGCAGGGGTTCCCCACGGTGCTCATCAACCGGGGCATGGCCGAAGTAGCTTGTGACCAAGTTACCTCCGACAATTATGGAGCCGGTCGCCTGGCTGCCGAGTACCTCGTCAACAATGGCGTCACGCGGATCGGCATGGTTTCCGGCCTCGACACCGCTCTGGCTGTCGTCGAGCGACGGCATGGATTCCTCGACGTCCTGCACGAGCACGGCATTAACGTCCGCGCTGACTGGACGGTCAGCGGTCCGCTCTCATTTGAAACGGGTTACTCAGCGGCCAACATCATCGCCTCAGGGCACGAGCGGCCCGAGGCCATCTTTTGCGGCAACGACCTGCTGGGATTCGGTGTGGCCAGCTCCCTGCAGCATATGCGAGTCGGCATACCGTCAGACATGTGGGTGATGGGCGTGGATGATCTACCGATGGCTTCCTGGGAAGCATTCAACCTCACCTCCATCCGGCAATCGGTGAATGACATGGCCACCATCGGCCTCGAAATGCTGACCGAACGCATAGACGGCCTCGAGACGGAACCTCGAAAGATACACCTGCCTACGCACCTGGTGATCCGAAACTCCACCGCCCACCGGCCCCTCCAGCCATAAATCCAAAGCGTGAACCCCGTCACAAAAAATTAAATGACTACGAATTCAAGAAACCGGTTGACCGATTGGCGTAGCGACCCTACTCTGGTTTAACCGGTCATCTCTGAACTCCGGAACCTCCCCCTCCTCCAACAAGGGACGATGATGTCTTCTAATGACTACGTAACCAAACCGCTGGATTCTGATGCTTCCGGCAAGACCGCGAAGCCTAAAACGAATGTCCGCTGGCGCATGTTTGTTGTTCTGCTGCTAGTAGGAACCCTCAGCTACATCGACCGCATTTCGCTGTCTATCGGGATGCCCCTGATATCGAAGGAATTCTCCCTCAGCCCCGAGATACAGGGCGTTCTGCTCAGCTGCTTCTTCTGGACCTATGCCGCATTTCAAGTGCCGGCCGGGATGATGGCCGACCGCAAAGGCCCGCGCTGGCTCCTGACGATCGCCGTTTCGCTCTGGTCCGTTTTCCAGCTCTTCACCGGGCTCGCGGCCAACCTGGTCATGATGATCGCCGCGCGCATGGGCCTGGGAGCAGCCGAAGCCGCCCAGTATCCAAGCGGCGGCAAGCTCTCCGCCTTATGGCTGCCGGAGAAGGACCGCGCCCGCGGCGCCGTCCTCATGGACTCCTCTTCAACGCTCGGCGCAGCGGTGGGTAGCCTGATCGTTGCCGGTCTCATCACCCTGCTCGGTGGCTGGCGCGAGTCATTCATCGCTGTAGCGATCGTCACCGCGGCTGCAGGCTTTGTCGTCCACAAGTACATCCGCGACACTCCCCGTGAGCACCCCAAAGCCGACGAAACCGAAGTCGCCTACATTGAAGCAGCGCACGCCGAAGAGGACGCCAAAGACGGTGCGCTGACCACAAGCAAACGTTCCAGCATCGGATTCCTGCGCTTCAAGACGTTCTGGTTCATGGGCATCGGCTTCCTCTCGGCCAACATGCTGTTCTACGGACTGCTCACTTTCGGCCCGCTCTATCTCTTCCAGGAGCGCGGTCTGGACATCAAAGGCCTCGCCGGGGCCTCCTTCGCCATCTACTTCGCCGGATTCGTCGGGGAAAACGTCGCAGGATGGATCGCACAAAAATGGCGGAGATCAGGCGCCCGCGCCAACCTCGTCATGCGGACCCTGCTCGGCATCTCAGCCCTGATCGCAACGGCAGCCATCTTCTGCGTCGCCTTCGTTCAGGACGCCACCGTTGCCATCATCCTCCTGGGCGTGACGCTCTTCTTCCTGCGCTTCCTCGGCCTCTACTGGTCCCTCCCCGGCACCCTGACCGTACGCTCCCGCGCAGGTGTCCTTGGCGGCATGATGAACCTCTTTTCGAACGTGGGCGGCATCGCCATCCCGATCGTCATCGGCCTCATCGTCGGCGCCACCGGCTCATACTTCATCGGCCTCATGGTCTTCGCCGGCTGCGGCCTCTCCTACCTGATCTGCAGCCTGTGCATCAACTACGAAAAAAAGCTTCCCCTGGCGTGAATAGAAGGAACACAATGAGCAACACAATGCAAGGGATCATCGAATTCGGCAAAATGCTGGCCGCACCTTCCGGCCCTCGAGGGATCCAGGCAGTCCCAAGCAACGCCGACATGCGGCTGCTGGCCAAACGTAAAGTCCCCAAAATGATATTCGACTTCATTGACGGGGGCGGCGGAGACGAAATCACCTTGCGGGCCAACGAAAAGGACCTGCAGGATGTCATCCTCCTGCCCCGCTCCCTGGTCGATGTCCGGCTCCAGGACACCACGGCCACTTTCGCCGGCGACAACTTCGGCCTGCCCGTCATCATGGGTCCTGCCGGACTGGTACGGGTTGCCGGGAGCGGCGGAGAACTCTCCGCCGTCCGCGCAGCCGGCAAGAAGGGCGTCCCGTACGTCATCAGTACGTCCTCAGCCTTCTCCATCGAGGAAATAGCCGCCGAAGCCACTGGCCCGTTGTGGTTCCAGCTTTACCTGTGGCGAAGCAAGGAACTCGTCAAGAACCTCATCGACCGGGCCAAGGAAGCAGGCTGCACCGCTCTTGTCCTCACAGTGGATGTACCCCTGAACGCGAACCGAATCCGTGACCTTCGAAACGGCATGTCCATCCCGCCCAAGGTCACTCTCAGGAACGCCTACGAGGCTGCCCGGAGGCCGAAATGGCTGAAGGGCATCATGACCGGCCCGCCGATCGGGTTCCGGAACTTGCAAGGGATCGCTCAGGGGAGCAGCGCGCTCTCCCATAGCGAATTCATCAACAAGGAGCTGGCAAACCTTGGGGCCACGTGGGAGGACCTGGAATGGCTGCGCCGCCAGTGGGACGGGCCCATCTATGTCAAGGGAATACTCACAGCCGAAGATGCCATTCGGGCAAGGGAAGCCGGAGCAAACGGCGTCATCGTCAGCAACCACGGAGGACGTCAGCTGGACGGACTGCCCAGTTCAATCCGGGCGCTGCCCGCCATCGCCGAAGCAGTGGGCCGTGATCTGGAAATCTTCATGGACGGCGGTATCAGGACTGGGTCTGATGTTCTAAAGGCAAAGGCCCTTGGAGCCACCGCCGTCCTGATCGCCCGGCCATGGGTTTTCGGCGTCGCAGCAGCGGGCGAAGCCGGCGTAGAGCGCGTCATCAGCATTTTCGAACAGGAAATCCAGCAGTCACTGGCCCTCCTGGGCGCAGCACGGTTCGAAGACATTGACTCAGGATTTGCGAGTTTCCCCCAGTCCTGGGAACGCAACGCGATGACACCGGACCTCGCGCTGAACAGATAGAACTGCGGGCTGGGCGCGACGCCTGCCGCGCCCAGCCGCCGCTTCATGTCCAAAGTTGTGGGCATCCCTCCCAGCATCATCGTGCCATCTTCTGGCACTAAGTCCTTTCCCACGTCTTCATGACCCGTCTCCGCAAGATAACTCAGGAGCTCTTTTCCATGACCCGCCTGTTCAATGAACCAGCAGCTTTCGCTGACGAGATGATCGAAGGCTTCGTCGCCTCCCACGGCCGCTGGGTAAAGCGCGTCTCCGGCGGCGTTGTCCGCAACACCCAGAGCACCCCGGATACCGTGGCGCTGGTGATCGGCGGCGGATCCGGCCACTACCCGGCCTTCG
>NZ_JAGGPO010000057.1:0-20407 GCF_018613775.1 Arthrobacter sp. ISL-69 | reverse complement strand
CCACCTACAACGCCAACAACACGCTGTCCAAGATCGTCAGCCCCGCGGGAGGAACCGGAGCCGGCGGCGAAACCAGCTACACGTACCCGGCGCCCTCCGGCTTCAACGGCCTCTTCGAGTACCGGCCCCTAACGTCCACGAACAGTGAAGGGCAGGTCAGCACCTTCAGCTACGACGTGAACACGACATACGTGAAGAAGATCCAGACGCCCGGTCCCAGCGGCGGCGCCGGCGGGGCCCCGACCCGGAATTACCAGTCCGATGACGCCGGCACGACCTGTTCGGCCCAGCGCGGCCAGCTGTGCAAAACTACGGACGGGAACGGCAACGTCACTTCCTACACCTACGACGCGGACCGCAATCCCGTCACGGTGACCCGCCCCGCGCCCCTTGGGCGGTATCACCAATACCTTTGACGCCGCGGACCGTCTGACCAGTTCCAAGGACGGCAAGAACCAGACCCTGATCTACACCTATGACAACAACGACCGGCTCACCGAGACCCGGCAGGGCGCGACCTGCGTCGCCGCGACCTGTGTGACCTATACCTACGACGCGAACGGGAACCTCTCCCAGCGGGTGGACGGGTCCGGAACCACCACCATTACCTACGACGCGCAGAACCGGGCCACGGCCAAGACCATGGGTGGCACCACGACCTCGCTCACCTACGACGGTGCCTCGAACATCCTGACCTCGGTGGACCCGCTCGGGACCGTGACCTATAAGTACGATGCGGCGAACCGGCTGATCTCCCTGGCCGAGCCGGGCGGATCCTGCCCGGCGACCCCGGCGTTCCCGAACGCCACCAAATGCACCGGCTTCGACTACGACGCCAACAACCGCCGCACCGTCACGAAATACCCGAACGGCGTGAAAAACACCACGGTCATCGACCCGGCGGGGCGGATCACCTCGATCACGGCCACGAACACCAGCGCCGCCGTGCTGGCCAAGCGCGCCTACACCTACACCGTGAACGGCACCAAGGACGGTGCCCTGCGCAAAACCGTCACCGACCAGGCCGGCGCCGTCACGACCTACACCTACGACGAGGTCAACCGTTTGAAGCAGGCTGTAACCGGTACCCTCACCGAGACCTGGAGCTACGACAAGAACGGCAACCGGACCATCGACACCCGGACCGGGACCGGGAACGTGTACAACGCCTACAACGCCGCCGACCAGCTCTGCTGGGTAGGCTCCAGCGCCGGGGCCTGCGCCTCACCCCCGTCAGGGGCGATCATGTACGCCTACGACGCCAACGGCAACACCACCACCGCCGGGACCACCACACAGTCCTACAACGTCTTTGACCAGTTCACCACCAACAACGTTGGCGGCACCACCAACTACACCTACACCGGCACCCGCAACGACGAACGCCTCACCGCCGGGCCAACGTCCTTCCTCAACGGCGCACTCGGCATCACCCGCCAAACCACCTCCGGGGCGAGCACCTCGTTTATCCGGGACCCGGACGGTGCCCTGATCAGCATGCGCAACAGTGCCGGGGCCAGTTTCTACTACACCACCGACGCCCTCGGCTCCATCATCCTGCTGACCGACAGCGTCCAGGCTGCAGCTGCGACCTACGCCTACGACTCCTGGGGCCAACCCACCGTCTCCACCGGTGCCCAGGCAGCAGTGAACCCCTGGACCTACGCCGGCGGATACAACGATACGTCCAGCAACCGCATCAAATTCGGCGCACGCTACTACAACCCCTACCGCGGCCGCTTCACCCAACCCGACCCCTCCGGCCAGGAACAAAACCGCTACCTCTACGCCGGAGCAAACCCCGTCAACAGCACCGATCCCACGGGCCTGCTTTCTCTGGGAGAAGCTGTTGGCGGCGCCATCGGGCTCATTTTCACCAGCGGTGCCATAGGACTGGGATGTGCCGCCACGCTGGGAGTCGGCTGTGCCGTGGGGGTTGCAGTTGCATTTGGTATCGCCGGCGGCGCCGTGGGCGGCCTGACCGGCAAAGCAGTCGCGGCTAGGATTGATGGGAAAAGTCGTGCCGAAGTCAACAGTGCTGCCCTCGGAGGATTCGTCCAAGGAGCCGTTAGCGGTGCGATAGCTGGCGCAAGTCGCGGGGTCCAGGATCAAATTATCGATATAGGTTCATGGCTGAAATAGCGTAGAACGAGGAGAAACAATGTCGAAAGTCTATAAAGGCCTAATAACTCTGCTCGTGGTCGCGGTGCTAACCAGTGTTGCAGGTTGGCTCCTGGGCCCGGGCGCGGCTGGAACGACCTTCCTCGTCTTGTGCATCATTATCGGTGGCTATCTGGGGACCGGATGGGGTGGCAGACAAGCAACTAAGACGCATGAATATCGTGAGGAATGGCTGCACGGCACAAAGAGGACAAAAGGGGTTCAGGACACCAATAAAGATTTGGGAGAAGACGGCCCAACCCAGTAGCGCTCTACGCTAAATGCAACAAACTCTGGTGATCGTGGACAGCCGGAGGCTCAACGATCTCATCGTCAGCGAAGTAATCGATCAGCCGTATCACTACAGCATCTTGCCGTTCTGGCGTAAGAAGTAACTGGACCGGCAAGCAGGGAGCGTCCTCCTGGCACGACGGACTTCGCTAGTAATCCCTAACGAATGTCGTCGATCCTTGCTAGGGCACGGGCTACGGCCATGCGGCTTACACCCATGGTCCGGCCAATCTGGGACTTGTTCTGTCCGGCTTCGTGGAGCAGAACCGCAGTCTGAACGCGCTCGGGCGTCATGACCGTAGGGCGGCCACCGACTCGGCCCTGGGAGCGCGCATGTGCAAGGCCGGCCATGGTGTTCTCCCTGATGGTGTCGATGCGCAGCTGCGCGAACACGGCTACGATGCCGTAGAACGCCTTCCCCATCGGCGTGGTGGTATCAACCTCGGGTTCCGTCAGGGATCGGATATTGATACCCCGCTCTGCCAGCTCGCTAATGAGCTGGAACAAGTGCCATTCCCCCGACACTCTGTCGAGTCTGTGGACCAGAAGGGTGTCTCCGGCACGCATGTAGTCCAGGCAGGTCACCCACCGGGGGCGGTCCCGGATCCTGCTGGAATCTCCGTGGTCAGTAAATACCCTCGATGCTCCTGCAGCGGTGAGGGCGTGTTCCTGGTACTGCGGGTCCTGGTCCCGAGTGGACACTCTGGCGTAGCCGATGATGTTCAATGTGCGGCTCCTCTCTGCCCACAAACCTACCGTCCCCGGAAACGTGCGAAACAGCTTCGTGCAATGGTTTCGTGCACTCATCGGTGGGCGTGTCGCGTAACGGGCGCGCAGCGCACGCAAACCGCCGTTAAACGGCATACCGATGCCAAGGCATCATGAAGGTTTGGCGTACTCTGCCTATATGGCTCACGACACCCCATCAGCAGAAACCGACTACGAGGACCTGCACGTCACCGTGGTGGATGCGCTGCGTTACGACATATCGGGCGACGAGGCCTTGGACCATGCCGCCCACGAAGTCCTGGCCCGGCTCCGAAGTAGCGGACTGTCCATCCCCGCTAAGCCTTCGACCTAGAATCCCATGGAGAAGTCAAAGGTATTTCTTGGATCTTCCAGCGAGGGCAAAAACATCGCTGAGAAGTTGGCTGTTGCCCTGGACGGCTTCGGACTGACCGAGTCCACGGTGTGGACCCACGGCACATTCCGTCCCGGCCGGCACGTACTCGGCTCCCTGGTGGACCAGGCAAGAACAGCGGACTACGCAATCATGGTCCTCAGCCCCGACGATCACGTGGAGAGCCGGGACACCACGACACAAGCGCCACGGGACAACGTTGTGTTTGAGCTGGGCCTGTTCATGGGAGCTTTGGGACCGGAAAGGACCTACATGGTCCTTCCGGACGGCGTGGACTTGAAGCTCCCCTCAGACGTCGCAGGAATCACCTACCTGCCCTATCCCGCCCGGGAAGACAACAACATGCGCGCGGCTCTGAGCGGTGTCGTCCACGACATCGTCGATGAAATCAAGCTGGCAGGGCCACGCAACAAAGCCCCAGCCAGGGCTCCGCAGCTATCGGCCTCCCCCACATCGCCCCGCGACGTCGAACAGGACCTTCGGATCCTGAGAAGCAACCTCGGCCCTCAAGGGTGGACATTCAAATGGAACGAGACCCGAACCAGGCTGAATGTAAAGGGGCCCCGCGGAACACGGCACACCCTGAAGATGGGACAACGCGCCACCATGCAGGCAGACTTTGATCAATTCCTAAGGGAACTTCGCAGCCGTGGCGCCAGATTTGATAGCAATCTTCGGCAGACATAACGCTGGATGACCTCCTGCGGATTTCCCGTGCGGGTTACTGCCGCAGGAGGCCGACGTTCCAACTTGGCATCTACCAAGGGCTCCCTATGGGCTTGCCACGTCTGATTGGTCCGCAAACGTCCAATCGGCCTTCAGTTCGTTCGTTACAGGATCGCCCTGTCCCGAACCGTTACAGGCTCCACCCGTTCCGGGACGCCACCTGGGCGCCTTCCCTGTCCGCCAAATGGCACACCTTTATCCCAACAAGCAAACTCTACCCAAGTTTCCGATGCATGCTTTATCGCTCCGTATGCGCTACTTTGCACACCAAAGGGGGTCGTGGCCGCGCAGTACGCTTGGCGAAGTCGAACTCCACTTCTAGACGGCAATCGGTCCCCGACGTGGCGGCCTAGGATATTGGGGTGAAAGTGACCCTGACTGTAGAAGCCGGCGACGGCCAGCTGAGCCACGTTGAAGCCGAAGGCGAGACGTACGAGAAGGCCAAGGCAGCGGCCGAAGTGAAGATCCCTGAAGGTTCCAAAGCCATCGTGATCCGCACGGCATAGCCAATTGCCTCAGCCGTTGCAGGGCCCAGACCGACGACTCACGCCAGACCTGTCCCCCATCATGCGGGACATTCTTGTCAGAAGGAAAAGCAGTGCGACTACGGAACTTGCTCGGCCGACGCCAAATGGCAGCCGCAGTGGAGCCCTCCCCTACTGCGGTGGCCGCGTCCAAGCAGCAGCTGACACCTGCACAGCTGGCGGATTTGAGAGAGGCCTGGGCCGAGCTAAACCAGGCGGCCGAAGATGCCGGAGTGAAGACGTTCCGTGCTTGCAGGCGTGACGGGAGCTCGAGCTCCTGGGAAGACGACCCTGAGGCCGTACGCAGCATGGCGGCCCTGATCAGGGGTATCCCGCGCGCGGCAGCTACGTCCACGGACGGCACAGCCCCGTAGGGAATGGACCTGCTAGTCAGTGGAGTGCAGAAGAGGCTTTACAAGGCATCACAATCGAAGCTGCCTAGTAACGGCCGCTATTTACCGCTTAACGGTCTGGCCTGGGCGTGGCGAACCGTAGGTTTATCGACATGCGGCGCCTACCGTTATCCCATGTCATCCAACGACGAGATTCTGAAGTCCGCCCAAGCCCAGTTTTCCCCGAGCGCAAACAAGAGAGTTCGGGTCCTAAACGCCTGGCGTCGTGAGGACTCCACGCTGGAAAGGCCGGCCCCAAATGGTTGGGAGGATGGCTGGACGGAGGTTCACCAGCTGGCCACCTACGCCGTCGTGGCTAAACTGCGCGATCAAGGCTTCACCGTGGTCAACCTGGCAACCGGCGGCACGACTCGTAGCCCCAAGGACGTGCCGATCACTAATCTCATCTAGGCTCACGGAAGCGCCCCCGCAAACTGCGGTTCTCGTGTTGGGCGTGCCAGCACGGAGAGAATCAGGGATTCAGATGCAGGGGGGTGTCCCATCGCTCGTAGCCCTCATCAACTGAGCCTTGCGCATATAGGGTGCTGCCCTTCGGGATCTTCCTTCTGAGCCTGTCCCACCAGCCATGTTCCTTGTACACAATGGTGATTGTTTCAACGCTGCTGGAAGGCCTTACGGAGACGAGTTCCGTGTCCCCCCTCCGATACACCTTCATAGGGAAGCCGGCGGCACTTGCGACTCCAAACTGGAGCCCAGAGCACATCTGGCCATACTCAAATCGCCGTATCTGCGCTGGCTTTCGGTGGATGCGCTCCAACCTCCAGTAACCACCGCCCACGGCCGTGAACGTCCAAGGCGACTCCATGCCGACTTGGCGCCAGTCGAGATAGGCCACTGCCAGGGCAATCAGGGCGATCCCCGTTCCGAAGATGCTCACGATCAGCGCCCACAGGGCGAGAATGTCTCCAGTGTCCGTCACAGTTGAAGCCTTTCCCACAGATGTCAGTTCATGTCCCTCACGACCGGCTACGGTTCGGGCGGCGGGAGCCCGAACCATTTCTATCAGTTCTTCGCTTTCAGGCACTTTTCGCCGTCGGTCCACTTCGCCATTGTTATGCGTCCTCGTTTCGGTGCTGCAATTCGTCCATGGTGCGTTGCCCCCTCCGCAGTGAACCCGGCGGGGCAGGGTCCCATTTTCTGCCCTGATTGTGTTTTCGCTGCAGGCGCTTTACTTCACGCATGGTGGCACGGACGATGAAGTCCGACACGCTCGCGTCACCTTCCAAGTGGCCGGCGGCCAGGAACGCTGCGCGGACCTGTCCAGCCTCGTCCTCCGTGAAGTAAGGAGTGAAGGCCGCGATCTTTTTAGACGGCATCCGCAAGGTATTCCTCCACAGCTTGCCGGTGTGTCAGGTGTCCCCGCAGTACCTCGCGGCCCAGTTCACGGGAACGTTCATCGGCGCGGCCGCCGGCGAGGTACTGTGCGGCGTCGGCGAAAGCAACGGCCTCGTCGATCTCGGATTCGGCCAGGGCGTCAGGGTCGCTGACTTCGGTCATAGTCTCAGCCTTTACGTTGAAGGAGATACCTCGCATTGGGGGCGTTAGTGGATCGTCCCACTCGTCTGCCGGCGCACCCATCCACTGGCTCTGACAGCTCACCAGTAAGCCGGTTCACCGTTGGGCCCGGGGTGGTGGATCCGCCCTTCCGGGTTGGCCTCTTTCCCGAACCACGGGTCATCATCGGCGAACTGCGTGGCCGGTTCACTAATGGGCCGGTAGGTGTCATCTCCGCCGTCCCTGCTGTTGTCCTTGCTGGTGTGCTGGGGGACGCTGCGGGTGCGGCTGACCGCCACGTTCTGGAATCGCATGGACAGGCCTATCTCTTCGACTTCGAGTTCGACCACGGTCCGCTTCTCCCCCGCCTTTGTCTCGTAGGCCCGGGACTTCAGCAGCCCGGAGGCAATGACGCGCATGCCCTTGGTGAGGGATTCCGCTACGTGCTCGGCGGCGTCCCTCCAGACGCTGGCGGGCAGGAACAGGGTCTCGCCGTCCACCCATTCATTCTTCTGCCGATCGAACGTCCTGGGCGTGGAGGCGATGGTGAAGTTCGCGACCGCGGAACCGCCCGGGGTGAACCGCAGTTCGGGATCGTTGGTGAGGTTGCCGATTACGGTGATGCTGGTTTCGCCTGACATTGGGTTCGTTCCTTCTCTACTGGTTTCGTTCGGTGCGGGGTCAGGTGGTTGTTTCTAGGCTTCGCGGACGCGGCCGGCAGCTGCTTCGATGCTGATGATCTGGTCGATCCGGGCTGGGTTCAGTCCGGACCAGTGGGGGTCGCCGTAGTACTCGCCGAAAATCGGGCGGATATGGCTGACCAGCGATGACCGGGCCGGTCTTGGCCAGTGTCAGGTGCTCGGGTGGAGCGTGGCGAAGTCGGCGTGGGCCTGGTCAACGGCTTCGGGGTAGGCCTGGCGTTTCTCGTGCTCGGTGAGCGCCCGGTAGATGCTGGCCAGGCTGGGGTTGCGGCCTTTGCGCTTGCCGGTGGGGATGATCAGGTCCGGGCGGATGTCCTCCACGGACTCACCGTTCGCGCGGCGGCGCAGGACGGTGTGCAGCATGTCGTCGGTGATCACCGGCGGGCGTCCGCCGTGGTTTCCCTTGCGGGCCGCGGCATTCAAGCCTTCGAGGGTGGCCTCGCGGATGTTCTCGCGTTCGGTCTCGGCCATCGCGGCGAAGAACGCGAACAGCACCCGGCCGGTGCCGGTCGGGTCGTAGATCCCGGTGAGCGGCCCGGCGAGCATCTCCAGGGCGATGCCGTGCGCGGTGAGGTGATCGGCCAGCGCGGTCAGCTCGGCGGAATCCCGCCCGAGCCGCTTCATCTCATAGACGGTGAAGATGACCCGGCAGTGCGGGGCGTGGGCCTTGATCTGCCGGGCTGCCTCCAGAGCGGCCTCGAACTTCGGGCGGACCCGCACGCGGGTGGAGACCTTCTCGGCGAAGATCTCCTCGAGTGGGATGCCGTGCGCGGCCAGCGCATCCAGCTGGGACTGGAGTTCCTGGGTCAGGTGGGAGCAGCGGGCGTAGCCGACGCGAATGTCCGCGCTCGGCGTGCCTGCGGGGATTGGTGCCGGCGGCGCAGTGCCCGGCCGCCACGGCTGGCCGGGTCCGCGGTCGGCCGGGGTCGGCACGCGCAGCTCCTTCGCCAGGCGAGGGACTTTGGCGAACCGGCCGGTGTGGTAGGTCGAGGCGACCGCACCGGCACGGGACCGGCACGGCGAGCCGGGCTGGACTTCGCAGCGGGGGCACGGGTGCCGCTCGACCTCATCGGCGTCGGATGGGGCGGTGGCTTCGGGCTCGCTCATCATCCTAAAATCCTCTCACAAACATTTCTTAGAAGCTGATCCACGCCTTCTTGAGTGAGAATGGGTTCTGAGAACAAATCCGACCTTCGCCGGTCAGCCGAGCCTCATTGTCGATCGCTTTCTCAGAATCGAGCGTTTGTGAGACACGCCTGGCAGCAGGGAGCATTCAGGGTTCGCGGGTATGTTGACGTGTGACCTTCTACGCTATCCGGCACGGTTTTTGCGTCGTTATTTGCCACCGTCACCAGGGCCCACCCGTGGTTGGCAGATCCCAGGGGACCCGGATGAGTCGTAGATGGCCTATGTGGGGATGCTAGGGAGGAAGAGTTCTAGTCGGATTTCCGGGCAGGAAACGGAACGGCTGCACGGTAACGGTCGTTTCGAACATGATCCCGTACCGCGCAAGGGAACGTCCCTTTCAACAGGAGATCCCTCGAAGCTGCAGTGCCTCAAGATCAGCGGGACGTTCCGGGGCGATAGCAATCCTGAACCCTAGTCTTTCCTCAGGATTTGATCAAGATCGTTGATTGTTCCGGACGAGCCCTCCTACTGTTGCATATCACTCGTTGGGGGATCGGGCTTTCGCGATATTGGATCGCCTTGGATCTATCGCGTAGAAAGTTCGATGCGGAATGGATACTGTCCGGCGCCGGCGCGAGCCTGCCTTCCTCCCGCCATTTTCTGCAGCTCCTCTGGCCCAGTCTCACATCCAGTCTGAAGGCCTCAGCCCACTCCTGAAGAGTATCGGCGTTGTGGTGGGGGGATTGTGATGACCGGAGAAGCCCGTCCTATTTCTGGGTTCAGGCTGTGGCTGGCGGTTCTACTTGTCTTGGCTGTGGGACCCGCCGGCCTGGTCGGTATTGCCGGTGCGTTGCCGGAGGCCCAGGCTGCGCCGACCGTCATCACGTCCCAGACGCTTACCGCGGATACCGTGTGGACGACCGCGGATTCGCCTTACTGGGTGCAAAACAGGTTGAAAGTCGCTGCGGGTGTGCGATTGACGATCGAGCCCGGCGTCGTTGTGAAGATTGGCAACCCGGCAGACAGGACTGGGCGTATAGATGTCGACGGGCAGCTGGCAGCGCGCGGGACTGCTGCTGCGCCGATCGTTTTCACCTCACATCGCGATGATTCCATCGGCGGAGACACCAACGGGGACGGCGCCGCCACATCCCCCGCGCCAGCGGACTGGTATCAGATCTATTTCAGTGACAGCGCAAAGGTCCAGTCTGTAATCGACAGAACCCGCATCCGCTATGGCGGCTACGGGTCGGGGCATGTCTGTGGGGCCTACGCCAGTGTAACTGTGGCCTCAAGCGCATCTCTCTCGCTGACGAACAGCGACCTGCAGCATAGCCAATATGCCGGCATCTATGTTGGTTCTGGCGCCGGGGACGTGAGAGTGGCCAATAACCGCTTCTCTGATAGCGGCTGCGGCGCAATCGCCTTTACGGGATCCTTCACAGACAACGTATTTGAGTCGTCAATCCAGACATATGCAGCACGGTTTTACACCCCCAATGGCATCAAGTTCTACGACAACCATGCAGCAAAAGCCCTTCAAGTCGTTGCATCGAGCACTGCACCCACACGCGAGCAACTCGATATGCAGGGCAATGCACTGCTGGGCGGAGTGGAACCCTTCCTAAGCAGTCCCGCTCCACAGGACATTTCACTCAACTGGTGGGGACGGGTCATTGAAGACCAGCCCAGTGGCTGCTATGACTACAACACCACGTACATACCGGCCGTAACGTACACCGTCGTAAACGGCAGCGCTTGCTACCAGCAGGGCAAGCAGACCATCACCGGCTATTTCACGAAGGTCACCCCGGCGATGACGGAAGCCCCGCCGATGCCCTCGGCGGGTGTGAACGGGGTGGGGACGTACGCCGGGTCCGTGGACGAGGGCCAGGTGTACGGCCCGGACGGGGGTTCGGAGTTCGGCTCCGCTCCGGTCGGCTCGCAGGCCGATCCGGTGAACACCGCGATCGGCGCACTCGTGCACTCCGAGTCCGACCTTGGCCTGGCCTCGAAAACCGGAAGCCTGTCGGTAAACCGCTTCTACACCTCCGCCGACGCCAACGACGGGCCGTTTGGCCGCGGTTGGAGCCTGGGCTACGACATCCGCCTGACCGTGCAGGGAACCGAGGCCGTGCTGAAGGCCGGGACAGGCCAGCGGATCCGCTTTACCGAGAACGCGGACGGAACCTTCACGGCGCCGACCGGGGCGACCTCAGGCCTGACCCGCAACCCTGATGGAACCTTCACGGTGATGACGCGCTCGGGACTTGTTCATGCCTTCGATGCCGCGGGGCGGCTGACGGCGCTGACGGACGGTTCGGGCCGCGGGCCGAGCTACACGTATGACGGCGGCGGGCGGCTGACCCAGGTCACGGACGGGAACCGGTCGATCTCCTTCACCTGGGACACCACGGCAGGGCGGATCACCGGCGCCCAGACCTCGGCCGGGCAGACCGTCACCTACAGCTACACTGGCGGACTGCTGACCGGTGTGACGAATGCCCTCTCCGGCACCACCACCTACACCTACGACGCCGGGCAGCGGCTGACGGAGATCAAGGCACCCTCCGGCCGCACCATCGTACGGACCGGATACGACATCATTACCGGGCGCGTGGCCGAGCAGTGGGACGGGCTGGGCAACCGCAGCGCCTTCGCCTGGGACGCCGCGACTTCGACCGCAACCATGACCGACCCTCGCGGCGGGGTCTGGAAGGACATCTACTCCGGCAACGTGCTGCAGCGCCGCATCGACCCGGTCGGCAACACCACGGACTACGAGTACGACACCCAGCTGCGGCTGATCGCCACGCATGGGCCGGACGGGATCCGCAACGCCCTGGACTACACGCCGGGCGGGGACGTTCAGTCCTTCCAGGGCACCACACGGATGGTCCGGTCCGAGTACAACGCCCAGCATCTGCCCACGACCACTACTAACGCCCGCGGCTATACCAGCACACGGGGCTACGACGCGGCGAACAATCTCACTCAGCTGTCCCGTCCCGACCCGGCCGGCGGGACCCTGACCAGCTCCTTCGGCTACGATGCAATGGGCAACGTCACCTCCGCCACGGATCCGAACGGCAACACCGGCACCTTCGAGTACAGCCCGGAGGGTGATCCGACGAAGGCCACCTCCCCGCTGGGCTCGGTGACGTCCATGGGCTACGACGCTGCCGGGCGGGTCACCAGCATGGTCTCCCCGCGCGGCAACGCCGCCGGGGCGGACCCGAACCAGTTCACCTGGCGGTACGAGTATGACGCGCTTGGCCGGATGGTGAAAGCCACCAACCCGGCCGGCCAGTACGAAACCGTCGAGTACGACGTGGATGGCCAAGTCACCAAAGCCACTGACACCGCGGGCCGCTCCACCACCTACCAGTACGACGCGGCCGGGCACGTCACCTCCCTCCAGGGGCCCGACTTGAGCGTCCCGGCCTCCACCACGGCCTATGACGCCAACGGCAACATCACCACGGTGACCGATTCCATGGGCCGGAGTACGACGTTCCAGTACGACGCTGCCAACCGTGCCACCACGGTCACCAACCCGTTGGGCACCTACACGCTCACCTACACCAAGCGGAACCAGATCGCGAGTGTCAAAGACCCGCAAAACGCCATCACCTCGTACAAGTACGACGCCGCGGGCAGGCTGACCCGGGCTGATCTGCCGGGCTCTGACAGTGACGTCACCTACACCTACGACCACAACGGCAACCGTGCCTCCATGGCGGACCCGAATGGCACCACCACCTACACCTACGACCCCCTCGACCGGTTAACGGCCGTCACCCGCGGTGGCCGGACGTTCACCTTCGCTTACGACGCCGCGTCCCGGCTGACCGGAATGACCAGTCCCGACGGGGCCGTTACCGGCTACACCTACGATGTCGACGGCCGCGTCACACAGGTCAAGAACGGCGCTGCCGTCGTCGCCGACTACACCCACGACCCGGAAGGCAACACCCTCACCGTCACCCGCGCCGACGGATCGACAGCTACCCGCACCTACAACAATCTGGGCCGGCTCACCAGGATCACCGACGCCACCACCGCCGCGACCCTGCTCGATGAGACTTACGCCTACGACGCCGGCGGCAACCCCCTCAGCATCACCCGCCCGGACGGAACCACCGACACCTTCAGCTACGACACCCTCGACCGGCTCACCAAGGCCTGCTACACCGCCGCCTGTGCGAGCAGTACCGAAGTCCTGGAATGGACCTACGACCACGCGGACAACATCCTCACCGAAATCCGCAACGGCCAAACCACCACGCACAGTTACAACACCCAGGGTCAGCGCACTCAAACCGTGGACCCTGCTGCCGGGACCACCGACTACACCTACGACTACCGCGGACAGGCCCTCACCGCCGGGAACAAAACCTTCACCTACACCAAAGGCGGCCGCACCGCCACGGCCACCACCCCGGCCGGAACCACCACCTACAAATACGACGGCGACGGCCGCCGCCTCAGCGCTACCCTCGGCACCGCCAAAACCACCTTCGAATGGGACCCCTTCTACCGGCTCGCCAACGAACTCGACATCAACGGAGCCCTCGTCCGCCACTACACCCACGGCGACCAGCCCCTCACCGCCCACGATGCGACCGGGGCAGCCGCCTACTTCCACACCGACAGGCTAGGCTCCATCCGAGCCGTAACCGACACCACCGGAACAGTCACATCAGCCGGCGCCTGGGAACCCTACGGAAGGCCCCGGGCCACCGGCCCGAACAACCCGAACGCCCCGCCATTGGGCTGGCTCGGCCAATACCAGGACCCCACCGGCCTGACCCACCTCCGAGCCCGCCAATACGACCCCGTCGCTGGGATGTTCTTCAGCCCGGATCCGGCAGCCTCTACCAGCATCTCCGGCACCTACACCTACGGCTCAGCCAACCCGCTCCGATACATCGACATCACGGGCCTGTTCTCCTGGGACGAAGCCCTCGGCGGAGTCCAGGACATCAGCGGCATCGTCTCCGACGTCGCCGGCGTCCTCGCCATCGTCGCACTGGCAACCGGCGTCGGCGCCCCGGTGGCAGCCGTCCTGGGCGGCATATCCATCGCGGCAGGAGCAGTCCACGCCGGCACAAAAGCCATCCAAGCCTACAAGACCTGCAACAGCGGCAAAGGCTCCTGCGGCGACGCCGTCGGAGAAGCACTCCTCTCAGTCGCGTGGATTCCCCCGGGCGGAAGACTCATCAAGGGAGCCGCGGCGGGAGCAGATGCCGTGGTCAAGAAGGTCGCAGCTCGAGGTGATGATCTCCTAAAGCCAGGGCCCTGGGCGGTTCAGTCCGTGCCGTCCAGCGCTCCGGGAAAAATCACGGCAAATGAGCGGAGAGAACTTAACGCAATCGGCGAGAAGTACGGCTGTCACTCTTGCGGAACCGTGACACCAGGAACAAAGAGCGGTAACTGGATCGGAGATCATCAAGCCCCCACTCGACTCAATAGCCCGGGTACGCCTCAGGTTCTGTACCCTCATTGCCAGAAATGCAGTAATGACCAGGGACTTTGGATCATCAATCAAATGCGCCAAGGCAATTTGTAGGTTGAGGAGGGGCGATGGATCGCGAAATGGTAGCCGACTTTCCATGGGGCTTGCTGCTAGTGACTGACGTCGACGCGACGGACGTCATTCCAAGATGGGATTCCGATGAACAAATAGCTACAGCATCAGAGACTGCCGTGGTGGTCCGAATCCGTCATGCGGATGAAGGCGATGTTATCGTTTGCGTTCTCGGATCGCTGGAAGAGAGCGAAGGTGAGTGTGTTTTTGACGGTCGCCTCAGAGTTGAAAGCGGGATCCTGAGGGTCAGCGATGCGTTGGGGCAAAACTCAATTGACACAGCAGTTGAACCAGGATTCCATCGAGTTCGAGTTTTCGTCACCCCTGTCAATGAAGCAGAAAGGGTTGAGCTCCTAATTGACTCGTAGCGACGCTGGCATGCGGTGAGCGAGGAAAATTTCATGGACTTCGCCGACGGACTTGGCCAGCGGTGGTATCGGTTTTGTCAGTCTCGCCGATGCGAGCACCGTCATGGACCAGTTCGGCGGCCGCACGGAGATCGGGCTCGTTACCGTGTCGACGGCGTCTGCAGTGGAAGATCGGCTTTGGCTTTGGCTTTGGCGTTTACGTAGCCCCCGCGCCGCCCGGCCACGCCCTGGTGTCAGAAGAGGGTGTCGCGCACACGCAACGGCCGGTAGCCGGTCGGTCCGAGCTGAGCCAGCTCGCCCTCGATGTCCACGTCGATGGAGCCGAAGAAGTTGATGTTCTCGCTGTGCGCCGGCGAGATGTGCGCGAGGACTTCGTCGTCGATGCGCCGCCCGGCCTGCCGCATCGAATCCACCGCCAAGCCGTAATACTCCGTGGTCCAGGCCACCACGGCGTTGGTGACCAGCGTCAGGCACCACGCCTGCTCCGTCTGCTGCTCCAGATGCCGCGCCCGGACGGCGCCCTCGTGGGCGTAGAGCAGGTCCCGTTTGAGTGCGTGCAGCGACTCGCCCTTGTTCAGCTGCCGGGAGATCTTGCGCCGGTAGACCGGGTCGGCGAGGTAGCGGGCGGCGTAGATGGTGCGGCGCAGCGCCCCGTACTCCTTCAGGGCCGCTGCTAGCGCGTTCTGCCTGCCGGAGGCGGAGAGCTTGCCGACCAGCAGCGACGCGGTGGCGTGCCCGAATTTCAGTGACCCGGCCAGGCGGAGCAGGTCGTCGTAGTGCTCGGCGATCAGGTCGGTGTTCAGCTTGCGGGTCAGCAGCGGCCCCGTGTTTGGGTAGTCTGCCTCGACCTGCGCGCGGGATCCCATGCGGTTGAGGGTGATCTTGCCCAGGTCCCGGATGCGGGGCGAGAGTTGGAGTCCGAGCAGGTCGAACAGGGCGAAGTTGACCAGCGTCACGCCATGCGTGTCCGTCGCGTGCTCGGTGATGGGAATGTCGGTCGCGTTCCCCAGGATTTCGTCGAGAACGTAATGGGCTTCACGTTTCGTGGCGACGATGACCTTCGTGCCGTAGGCGGTGTGCTGGTCGGTCACGTGCGTGTACGTCGAGAGCCCTTCGTTCGCGAAATACCTGCTCAGAGCCCTGGCAGTGACGGACTTGCCGCGGGTCGGGAAGCGCTGGCCGTCCGATGAGGACAGGGTGCCGGTGCCGAACACCGGGGCCAGTGACAGGCGCTGGTGGTAGTCGATGAGCGCCAGGTTCGCCGCGCGCAGCGTCTCCTCCCGCACATACCACTCGGCAGTCCAGGCCAGCACGTCGTAGGAGATCCCGCACGCATCAGCCATCCGTGTCAGTCCGAGGTTGGTGGAATGGCTGATCAGCACCGCGATCAGGTTCCGCTTCAACTCCGGGCTGCGCGCCTGCTTGCCCCCGGCGTGGGTGAAGCAGTCCAGGTAGCCGGTGCGTTTGTCCAGCTCGATCAGCAACGACACGATCGGCGCGAACGGCAGCATCTCGGTCAGCTCCGCCTTCAAAGCCGTCGCCTCGGCCGGCACGTCCTCCGCCGACAACGGCGAGATCACCAGATCACCGTCCTCGTCCAGGCGGACCGGCCCGTCCCCGGCAGCCAGCACCTCCTCCAGCTCCCCGAGCGCCTCGCCCAGCTCGTCCTCCGCCGCGGCCAGCGCACGGGCCGGGTCAGCGGCCTTACCCACCAGCTGGCAGAACTCCCTGCGCTGGTTAGCCCACTTGTCCGCGGTCAGCAGGTAGGCGGCCGGGTCGGAATAGCGGCGCGAGCCCGGCACGAACACGTCCCCAGTGCGCAGTCCGTCGCGCAGGGCCAGCAACGTGCACAGCTCCCAGTAATGCCGGTAGGCGCTGGTGTTGCCGGACGTGGCCGCGGTCTCCAGGTAGCCGCGCCACCGCGCGGGCACGAACCCAGTCGGCGCGTCGGCCGGGACGCGGCGGGCGCCGGTGGCGTTGAGTCCGCGCAGGATCTCCACAGCATCGAGCAGCCCGGTCGCGGCGGTGCCGCCGGCGAACGTCACCGCGGCGAGCACCTGAGGGGTGAACTGCCGCAGATACCCGTAGGAGCCGCCCAAAGCCGCGAGGTGCCCGTGGTCGCGCGGCAATCGCGGGGCAGCCTGCGCCACCGCGGACCGCAGGCGGGCCCACCCGATCCGGTCACCACGGATCAGCCCGCCGACCTGCTCGTCGGGCACGGCCGGGTCGGTGACGATGGCCAGCAGGTCATCCAGCAGCGCCTGCCGGTCCTCGCCGGCCTTGCCCCGCTCGGCCAGCGCGTCGCGCATCTTCCGCTCAGCCTTGCTCTCCCGCGCGGAAATGGCCTGATCAAACAGCTGCACGACCTCATCGAGCACATCCGTCGCCGACTGCGCCAGCACCGTAAGCAGGATCGGGTAGCGGCGCTGCGGATCGCGCCGTTCCAGCGCCTGCGCGGTCAACCGGCGCCCGACCGTGGCCAGGAACCGACGCCGCTCGGCGGGCAGCACCGACAGGTCCAGGGTGTCCGCGCCCAGGGCCCGCAGGAACTCCAGCTTGGCGACCTCAGCCTTCACCGCGGCCGGGGACGCCTCGACAGGGCCTGTCGACAGCCACCGCAGCCGGGTCATACCGATCTCGGGGTCGGTCACCAGCAGAGCGTCCAACGCGGCGCACCGGGCGTCGGTAAACTCGCGCGCCAACCGGTCGAACGTCTCCCGCTGCGCCTCGGCGCGAGCATGTGCGACCCGCTCGACCACGGCCACCGGCCCTGGCCGGATCACCCGCGCCGAGATCAAGTACTCGCATCCCAGCCGGAACAACAACGTCGGCGAGTCGTGCTCCAACGACCGAGCCAGCAGGAACTCATCCAGCTCCTTGAGCTCCATCGTCGTGGGCAGCCGCCAGCCCAGATACTTCGCCGCCAGCCGCAGGTGCTCGGTCCGGGTCTTCGCCCGCCGCCCGTAGGACCGCAACTCGTCCGGGTCGACACCGAGCTGGTCAGCCAGCCGCGCCACCGCCACCGGCGGCGCCGAAGACACCTTGTCCGGCACGAACCCCAGCCACGGCAACGTACACAACGCCACCGCCAAACCGAGCCGGTCAGCCGGTCCACGCCCCCGGCCGGGATCGACGAACGCGACATCCGCCGGGGTCAGGGTGAAGAACCGGAACAACTCGTCCCGGCCGATCTCCGGGAACCCCCGAAGCCGATCCAGCTCCCCATCCGCGAACACCTGCGTAGCCAAGAACGACCTCCAACGAGCCCAAAAATTCCCAGCTCAGAAGCCTACCCCAGCCATATCCGCCCGATTCTCGGCGAGTACTACGGCGACCCCTACAGCCCGAGCGAAGCGAGGACCATTACACAGCGCCCAGCGCTGTGCGCCGCCAAAGTACACCGGGCGCCCTCAATCCGGTTGAAGACAGGCACCAGCGTTTTGAAAAGACACTGCTTTCTCAGGACACCCACCGCTCCCACTCCCGCAACGGAGCCGGGTATCAAAGTTGGCGCGATATGGCCGACTTTTGTGGTGCTAAATGGCAGCCTGCTGGCCGGCAAGGGCTCGTGACCGCCTGTAGAAGGTCGCTCGGGACATCCCCAGGTCGCGGGCAACCTGCGCCGCGGGCTCGCCGCCTTTGACCAGGCGCATAGCGCTTCTGATTTGGCTATCAGTAACCCGACGGGGCCGGCCACCGAGGTTCTTGCCAGCTTCTCTTCGCTTGATTATGGAATCCGTGACACGTTCGCGCTTGATCTCGTGTTCCATCTGCGCGAGAGCGGCCATAACGGTGAACAACATTGAACCCATCGGCATCGCAGTGTCGACGTCGCCTCCGCCCAGATTCAGGACGCGGAGGCCAGCGCCCCTGCTGCGGAGTTCATCGGCGAAGGCGAGCATGTTTAGGGTGGATCGCCCGAGCCGGTCCAACGTCGTGATGACGAGGGTGTCACCCTCCATAAGGGCGTCGAGAGCTTGATCGAACTGTGGTCGCGAAGCACGTGCTCCAGAGACTCCATGGTCAATGTACAGGTCATCGCGTCGAACCCCGGCGGCCAGTAAATCAGCCCGCTGCCGGTCGGTGGACTGCTGCCGTGTCGAAACTCGGGCGTACCCAATAAGTTTCGTCATGGCCTGCCTCCGAGTGTCGCATAACTAATGGTTAGTATGCCGTCTCAAGCAGACGGTTTCGAGACATAATTATGAGAATCTCCGGGCGCTAAGAAATTGGCGGATTTTGTCATTTTCAGGAGTCGTCTGCACGGAATGTCAGAAGTCGTCTGCACTGAGTATCCGAAGTCGAGTGCACAACTTCAGCTGGGCTGTGGCCCGGCTTCGGGATAGTCCCGCTGCTTGGCGGCGTCGGTCACTACGGGAAAAGCTAGGGACGGCGAAGGCGGTCAGGGCCACGAACGCGGACGCCGCCAGGGCCATCAGCCCCAAAGGGTGCGGTGCGCCGATCACGCTGGGTCCCGCCGGCCGTGGTAGCTACTGCTCGAGGCGGATGTCGATCTCGCGCTCGACGAAAGTCCATTCCTCGGTCGCGCGGAGCATGGCGACCAGTTCGTTGAACCCCGCTTCCTCGGCAGGGGCGAACTCGAACCACGTCAGGAAATCGAACGGCTCACCGAGGTCCCGGCTGTGGTGGAGTCGGCGTGCCACGGCTGGCAGGTACTTCAAGCCGATGGCGATGTGCTGGGAGTGTTCCTCGACGAGCGCCCGCCGCTCGTCTTGTGAAAGTGCCCACCACGCCTGCGATTTCTTGATCGGGATGAGGGCGGCGCGGGTCGCCTCTCGCCGCCCGAGGCGCGGCGAACGGGACACCAGTTCGTCGTGCTCCCGCTTCGTGACGTACCTCTCGTGGCTGACCACGCCGCGCAGCGCCCAGCTAGCTGCCTCAGGAGCGGCCCGCTCGCCCTCGAGGACCGCGACCCGCTCGACTCTCGGAAGAGGCGCCCCCTGGACTGCGGAGATACCACTCACGCGCCAGGCGCCCTCGTGGCCTCCTGCGAACACAACCGGGAGAATTGGCATGCCTCATAGTAGGGGCAAGCGGCCACCGACACCCAAACAGCTGCGGCGAACGGTGGTGCACACCCTCTTAGAAACGCGTATTTTCCGCGAATGATCAAGCAACCCCGAAGCGTGCGATTCACCCCTGGTCCACTCCGCTAACGTTCAGCCTCGCGTCGTCCACAGGCGGCCAAGACCACCACCGCCACCTACAACGCCAACAACACCCTGTCCAAGATCGTCAGCGCCGCGGGAGGAACCGGAGCCGGCGGCGAAACCAGCTACACGTACCCGGCGCCCTCCGGCTTCAACGGCCTCTTCGAGTACCGGCCCCTAACGTCCACGAACAGTGAAGGGCAGGTCAGCACCTTCAGCTACGACGTGAACACGACATACATGAAGAAGACCCAGACGCCCGGTCCCAGCGGCGGAGCCGGCGGGGCACCGACCCGGAACTACCAGTCCGATGACGCCGGTACCACCTGTTCGGCCCAACGCGGCCAGCTGTGCAAAACCACCGACGGGAACGGCAACGTCACTTCCTACACCTACGACGCGGACCGCAACCCCGTCACCGTCACCCGCCCCGCACCCCTGGGTGTCATCACCAACACCTTTGACGCCGCGGACCGTCTGACCAGTTCCAAGGACGGCAAGAACCAGACCCTGATCTACACCTATGACAACAACGACCGGCTCACCCAGACCCGGCAGGGCGCGACCTGCGTCGCCGCGAGCTGTGTGACCTACACCTACGACGCGAACGGCAACCTCACCCAGCGGGTGGACGGGTCCGGAACCACCACCATCACCTACGACGCGCAAAACCGACCGACGGGACTGTGGAATTAACGGT
>NZ_JAGGPO010000056.1:0-49952 GCF_018613775.1 Arthrobacter sp. ISL-69 | reverse complement strand
GAAGTGCTGGTATTCCTCACGGCCTGAGCCTCGGCCCAAACGAGCAAAAAGAGAAGAGGACAAGTTCGTGACGAGCGCGCACGATGCGCTGCTAGCCAACATCATCGGGGCGGTCATGGTCATCAACATGACCGTCCCGGCATTCGAGACACTGAGCGGCACCTCAGTCACCGGGAGCGTCCGAGACCATCTGGGGACCCTTCCGCGGGACCGTCAACACGCGGGCGATTAACGCAACTACGCGCCTGCCGCGTCAGCAGCCACAGGACCGGCGGATGATGAGCTCTGTGCCGAGAAGTTGGATCTTCCCGTCTGAGTCGTCGTGGGAGAGGGCCGCTTCGATAACTGCCTCAGCGATCTGGCTGATGGGCTGCCGGACAGTCGTGAGCTGAGGCCAGCTGAATTCCGATTCGGACGTTCCGTCGAACGAGACGACGGCAATGTCGTCGGGTATGGACAGGTCGGCTTCATGGATGGCGCGCAGGGCGCCTACCGCCAGCAGGTCAGAGCTCGCGAAGATCGCCGTGGGCGGCTTCGGCAGCTCCAGCAGTCGGCGGGTGGCCTCGTAACCGCCCTGCCTCGTAAAGTCGGTGAATTCCGCGGGCCCCTCGGGCAGGCCGGCATTGCGCAGCGCCTTCTTCCAGCCGTTATGTCGCGGGTCCACGCGGGAGGGGTCGATGTCCCGGCCGACCAGAATGGCAATGTCCTGGTGGCCGTGGCCGATAAGGTGCTGCACACCTATGGCCGCTCCCTGTTCAAAGTCGGTACTGATCGTGGGTATGCCGTGCACAGAGCTGGACTGGTCAACGAGCACCCGGGGAATTCCCTGGACCGCCATGGCGGCGACTTCACTTGGGCTGAGCACTGTAGCGAGGATGATCGCGTCGACCTGCCGCGACACGAGGTTGAGGGTGTTTTGCCGCTCGGTGTCTGCATCCGTGCGGGAGTTGGCGGCGAGGAGTGCGTAGCCTCGGGCGGCAGCCGCCTGCGCGATGGCGTCCGTAAGCTCAGCGAAATATGGGTTCGTACTGTCAGGGACAATCATCCCCAAGAGCCGCGCCGAGCCCATGGTCAGGGCCCGGGCGGTCGCATTGGGCTGATAGTGGAGCACCTTGATGGCTTCGCGCACCCGGGCCGCAGTTGCTGCCGCGACCGGCTTGGGGCCGCCGTTGATGACATAGCTGACAACTGCCGTGCTCACCCCCGCGTAGCGGGCAACGTCCGTTCGCGTTACTTTTCCGGATCCGGCCTGTACCTGCAGACTTCCCACGAAGACCACCCTCCCACTCCCTTGTTCCCACAGTCTACCCGCGTTGAACCACTAATTGTCGCGTTTGAGCCTTTATTTGCTTGGCAAATAATGATGCTTGCATACACCAGTCTACCCGCGTAGACTCGTGTTCAAGCCCATGAGTAGTGATCCTCCTCACGCTTCTCGCCTGATGATGTCCCAGGCATTTTGAACGCTTTCCAGAAAATTTCACATTCTCCGAAGGGATCAATGATGACCATTCCAAAATCTCCGAGCGGGGCGCGGATCCTCACCGCGGCTGCCGCTGTCTCCATCGCGGCATTGGCTCTGACCGGCTGCGGCGGCCCGGGAACCGGCAGTACCGGTCCTTCCGTTGAGGCGGGCTCCGGTGAAGGCACCATTAATGTTTGGGCCGTCGACGGTCAGGCGGCTGAGAACGACGCGCTGAAGAAGATCGTCTCGAACTTCGAGAGCTCTCAGAGCAAGATCAAAGTGAATCTCAAGCTCTTCCCCTCCGACCAGTACACCAAGGCGGTGAACTCTGCCGCGCCGGGTGACTTGCCCGATGTTCTGGACTTCGATGGCCCTACCTTGGCCAGCTTCGTCTACAACGGCAAGATGGCCCCGCTGAAAGGCTCCGTGTCCGACGGAACACTGTCGAACCAGACAGACTCGATCAAGGCCCAGAACACTGTCGATGACGCCGTGTATGGCGTAGGCATGATGAACGCCGGCCTTGCCCTGTGGGGCAACAAGAAACTCCTGGACGCCGCAGGTGTTGCGTACCCGACCACCCCGGAAAAGGCCTGGACGGCTGAGGAGTTCACGGGAGTCCTGGGCAAGCTCGCCACTGTGGTCCCGG
The DNA here is from genome assembly GCF_018613775.1 of Arthrobacter sp. ISL-69. Classification (NCBI taxonomy): domain Bacteria; kingdom Bacillati; phylum Actinomycetota; class Actinomycetes; order Micrococcales; family Micrococcaceae; genus Arthrobacter; species Arthrobacter sp. ISL-69. The sequence goes on along the minus strand of NZ_JAGGPO010000056.1, from coordinate 47,838 downwards.
GAGGAAAGCCACTGGATCTTTCGGAGCAGTACGGTTTTGCCGGCGAATGGGGAACCTGCTGTTCGGCCGGGCCGGTCATCTGGTCCGGCGGCGGCACCATGCTCAAGGACAACAAGGCATCTGGGGCGCTGAACTCAGAGGCCAACGTGAAGTCCCTGACGCAGTTCGCGAGCTGGAAGAAGTACACGGATCCTAACGCGGACGGACTGGCGTTCACGAGCGGACGTGTCGCTCTGAGCTGGGTCGGGCACTGGACCTACCCCACATACAAGGCCCTGGGCAGCGATCTGGTCTCCATCCCCCTGCCGAACTTCGGCAAGGGAACAAAGACCGCATCCGGAACCTTTGCCTGGGGCATGGGCGCCACTTCCAAGAACGGCGCTGCGGCGGGGAAGTTCCTGGACTTCATGATGAATGACGACAGCGTCAAAACCTACACCGACGCCAATGGTGCCCCTCCCGCGACCAAGACGGCACTGGCCACATCCGCCCTCTACGGCCCTGGAAAGCAGCTGCAGCTCCTTGGTGATCAGCTGAGCAAGGCATGCGGCACCGAGGACCAGATCAACGACACATGCGTCAGCGTCACCCGACCGGTGACCGCAGGCTACCCCACCGTCACGGATCAGGTGGGCAAGGCCGAGGCGGCCATCTACGCAGGCAAGGACGCCAAGGAAGCACTGAGCGCCGCCGCCCGCGCCATCGACCAGAACTTCGCCGACAACGACGGCTACAAGAAATAGACCTCCGGCAGTCGTCCGGCCGCCGCAACCATGGCGGTCGGCCGGACCTCTCCGGACTCGCTCCCAGCGAAAGCCTCCATCATGACCACTCAAACGCAACAGCTCCAGGCCCCCACCGTGCCGGCAAGGCGACGGTCCTCCGCCGGTCTTTCCGGACACCGGTTCGCGGGCCCCCTCTTCGCCAGCCCGGCCCTGCTCGGACTCGCCATCTTCCTCGTCGCACCGTTCGTGCTCGCACTCGTGCTGTCCTTCTACCGGGTGCAGCTCAACAGCCCGCGTCCGGCCCGTTTCGTTGGATTCGAACAGTACGCCCGCCTTTTCACCGATCCTGACCTGGCCGCAGCTTTCGGCCAGGCACTGCTGAACAACTTCACTTTCGCCCTCATTGTCGTACCTGTGCAAACGGTTTTGGCTCTGGCCCTGGCCGTACTCGTCAACCGCAAACTGCGCGGCATGGTGATCTTCCGAACCTTCATCTTCATGCCCCTGGTGTTCCCGCTGGCCCTGACAGCCGTGATCTGGCGGCTCATCTACTCCAGGGGAGACCAGGGACTCCTGAACGCCATCCTGGGGCTCTTCAGCGGCGGCGCGTTGTCCAGCCACGACTGGCTCGGCGATCCCTCCACGGCGCTGGGATCGATCATTGTCATGTCGATCTGGCAAAGCGTGAGCTTCCAGATGATCATCGTTCTCGCTGCGCTGCAAAGCGTACCGACCGAACTGTATGAGGCGGCATCGCTGGACCGTGCCAGCAAGTGGGCCCAGTTCCTCAACGTCACCGTGCCCGGTATCAGAAACACCCTGATCTTCGTTGCTCTGATCACGACGATCTTCTCGTTCAGGCTCTTTGACCAGGTGTATCTCCTGAGCCGTTCCGGGAGCGTTGACCGCGGTTCGACCGAGACCGTGATGACGCAAATCATCAACACCGGGTTCGATAACAACAACGTGGGTCAGGCTGCCGCAATGACCGTCATATTCATGCTGATCATCACCGTGATAGCAATCATTCAACGCGCCGTGGCGCGCCAGCGAGGAGGCGTCTGATGACGATGTCCAAGGCCTTGAAACCAGGACGGCGGGGCGGGAGCATGAAACGCACTCGACGCTGGCAAACCGCCCTCCACTACCTGATACTGGGCGTGGTCTCGCTGTTCTTCTTCCTGCCCGTCTACTACCTCATTGTTGGAAGCTTCCGCCCGTCTGCCGAGGTTCTCAGCGGACTTAGCGGCTTCGTTCCAACGAACCTGTCCTTCGACAACTACACGGGCGTCTTCGACCACCTCAGTTCCGATGCCACCGGGTATTTCGTGCAGTTCGCGGCCGTCTCAATGATTGTCACTACCGCGGTCGTTGCAGGGAGCCTGGTCGTGAATTCCATGGCGGCCTACTCCTTCGCCAGGATGCAATGGCGCGGGAAAAAGATCCTCTTCCTGCTGGTGATTGTCCTGACGATCATCCCGTTCGAGGCCGTCGCCCTGCCTCTGTACTTCATGTTCTCCGGCCAGCGGGACACCGTCTTCATCCAGGCGATCCCGTTCGTTGCCAACGCGTTCTCGATTTTCCTGTTCTATACCTTCTTCCTCGACGTTCCCGGAGAGATTGAAGAAGCTGCCCGCCTTGACGGTGCCGGGCCGTTCAGAACGTTCTTCCAGGTCGTGGTGCCCATCACCAGGCCCGCATTTGCCACTGTCGCCATTCTTACCTTCCTGGCCCAGTGGGGATCGTACCTGTGGCCTGTCCTGATGGTCTCGGACCCCACCGTCCGGCCGCTGCCGCTGGCTATCGGCATCTTCCAAAACCAGCAGCCGCCTGAGTGGGGCCAGGTACTGGCCTTCGGAACGATGTTCATCCTGCCGGTCCTGGCGGTCTTCCTGATCTTCCAGCGTTGGTTCGTCGCCAGCATCAGCAGCTCCGCAGTCAAGGGCTAACACTTCCCACGGCGGCCCGAGCGGCCGGCCACAAGCAGTTAGGTGTATTAAATTGGTTTTCAGTCTCGAGGACTCCTGGGTGTGGGACTTCTGGCTAGCCGACGACGGCTCCATCTACCACATGTACTATCTACATGCTCCAAAGAGCCTCGGCGACCCGGCGCTCCGGCACCGCAACGCACGGATCGGACATGCCACCTCACGGGACCTGAGCAACTGGGTCTCGCACGGCGTCGTCCTTCAGCCCGATGACCCGGATGCTTTTGACGCGACCTCAACCTGGACCGGCAGCGTGCTCAGAGGCCCCGACGGAATCTGGCGGATGTTCTACACCGGCGCCCGGTTCTACGAGTCACACAACATCGAGGCCATTGGCGTCGCCACGTCCCCCGACCTCCACACCTGGACCAAGCACCCGTCCGTCGTGATTGAAGCGGACGGACGCTGGTACGAAAGATACGGTGATTCGACCTGGCCGGAAGAGGCTTGGCGGGACCCGTGGGTGTTTGCCGATCCGGCCGGCGAGGGCTGGCACATGCTGATTACAGCCAGGGCAAAGGACGGAGACGTCGACAACCGCGGGGTCATCGGGCACGCTGTATCCGCTGACCTGGAGACCTGGGAGGTCAGGCCCCCGCTAAGCCAGCCCAGTGCCGGTTTCGGACACCTTGAGGTTCCGCAGACCGTGGTCATGGGCGACCGATCCGTCCTGTTGTTCTCCTGCGGCGTGGACACCCTCGCTGTCAGGAAGGCCGAAGGGTTCGGCGGCGGCGGGATCTGGAGCCTGGAAACGGACCAAACAAGCGGCCCCTACGACGTCGGATCGGCAGCAGTGGTCACGACTGCACCTCTCTACAGCGGCCGACTCATCCGGGACCGTGCAGGCCAATGGCTGATGATGGCCTGCCATGATGCCAACACCGACGGCTCCTTCGACGGTGTCGTGTCCGATCCAACACCAGTCCACTGGGACCCGGAACGCGGCAGCCTGACCACGGCACCACCACAAACCAGCACCGCCAACGAGCGCTAGCCCACACCGGTCTTGACCGCACCAACGCATGAGGAGTTCTATGCCAACCGATAGCCAGGGCGCGATCCTGCAGCTGACCGCAGCCGGAGTGTCAGTCCTGATAGACGCCACGGACGGCCAGCTGCCCGCCGTCGTCCACTGGGGAGCCGAACTTCCGGCTTTGACTGCCGAACAGGCCCAGGCTCTGGTTGGGGCCAGCGTTCCGGTGACCGGGTCCAATACCGTCGACCTGCCGCCCCGGCCAAGCCTGCTGCCCGGGCAACACGGCGGCTGGACAGGACGCCCCGGATTACGCGGCTCCTTCGACGGCGTCGGATGGTCGACCAAGTTCCGCACTGACACCGTGTCCCTGAACGGCACACCGGTCACAGGATTCACCACCTCCGGCGCCGGCCTCCTCGAAATCAGTGCCCTTGACGACGCCGGACGGCTGCGCCTGGACTTGACGCTGGAGATGCTCCCGGGCGGCCTGCTGCGCAGCCGGGCGGAACTGACCAACCTGTGCGACAAGACGTACACTGTCGACGATCTCGCCTTGTCCTTCCCGATTCCCGCGGAGGCCACAGAGTTGCTGGACTTCGCAGGCAACCACAACTATGAACGGATCCCGCAGCGTGGCACCCTGCGGACCGGCACGCACCTGCGCGAGAACCGCAAAGGCCGCACCGGGGCCGACAGTGCGTACATTCTGCACGCAGGAACTCCTGGATTCGGATTTGGTAGCGGCGACGTCTGGGGCGTCCACACGGCGTGGAGTGGAAACCACCAGCACTACGCCGAGCGCGTCTTCACTGGCGAGCAGCTGCTCGGCGGCGGGGAATTGCTCCTGCCCGGTGAAGTTAGGCTGGGCCGCGACGAGAGTTATACAACCCCTTGGATTTATGCCTCGTACGGGGCCGGACTCGACGAGGTCGCGCGCCGCTTCCACACACATGTGCGCAGCCGCACGCCACGGGTTACCGCCGAGCGGCCCGTAACGCTCAACGTCTGGGAAGCCGTCTACTTCGACCACGAAGAGAACAAGCTCATCGACCTGGCTGAGCGCGCCGCCGCCGTCGGCGTCGAACGGTACGTGCTCGACGACGGGTGGTTCGGTTCACGACGCGACGACACGTCCGGACTGGGCGACTGGGTGGTTTCCCCAGACGTGTGGCCCACCGGGCTCCACCCCCTGGTTGACCGTGTCCACGAACTCGGCATGCAGTTCGGCCTGTGGTTTGAACCAGAGATGGTCAACCCGGACAGCGACGTCGCCCGCGCGCACCCGGAATGGATCATGGCCGCCCGCACCGACTGGCCCGTGGAGTCGCGCCACCAGCAGGTCCTCAACCTCGGCATCCCTGAAGCCTACGAACACGTCAGAAAGCAGATCCTCGCCCTTCTGGCGGAGTACCGGATCGACTACATCAAGTGGGACCATAACCGCGACCTCATCGAGGCGGGCAACCAGCTGGACGGAGGCCGCCCAGGCGTCCACCAACAGACACTGGCGTTCTATTCACTGCTTGGGGAAATCAGGTCACTACATCCGGGGCTGGAGATCGAATCATGCTCGTCGGGTGGCGCCCGCGTCGACCTCGGCGTGCTGGAACACACGGACCGGGTCTGGGTGTCGGACAACATCGACCCGCACGACCGACAGACCATGCTCCGCTGGACCACGCAACTGCTGCCGCCGGAGTACATGGGCTCCCACATCGCGTCGGGCCGTTCCCACACCACCGGCCGCCAGCACGACTTGGCGTTCCGTGCCGGCACCGCCATCTTCGGACACCTCGGCGTTGAGTGGGACCTCGCCCACGCCAGCGAGGAAGATCTCGACGGCCTGCGCGGGTGGATCGCCTTCTACAAGCAGGAACGCAGCCTCCTGCTGGACGGCGACGTCGTCCGAATGGACGGCCCCGATTCGAACGTCATGGTCCACGGCGTCGTCAGCAAGGACCGTTCGCGTGCGATCTTCGCAGCCGCGGCACTCGACAGCCTCTACCCGGATCCTGCCGGGCGCCTGAAAATCCGCGGACTCGACCCGCACGCAACCTACCTGGTGGAACCCGTCTCCACAGGGGCCACCCCCTCCGGACTCCAGCCACCCGCGTGGTGGGGCCAGCCAACAGCGGCCGGCCAGGCAATTGAATGTACCTCCCTGCGCGGAACCGCCCAGAACGACGTGAACTTTCCCGGAGCCAGCTTCCCCGGCAGTGTCTTGTCGAACGTGGGAGTCACGTCCCCCAGAATCCACCCCGATCAAGTGGTCCTCTACCGCGTCACCAGAACCAACTGACCACACGAAAGGTACGACACAGGCAGGATGCGGACCGCGCACTCCGGCCAGGACGACGTCACAGCGGCCCTCTGCGGCCGAAGGTACGGAAGAGTTTTGAGAAGCAAGGGAACCACGATGCTTACTCCCATCGAACCGGCACAGACCCTGCACGTCACCGACGAACGCGCCACGTGGACTTCACCGGAACTGTGATGCGGCCCTGGCGTACCTGACAACGGGTAGTTCGCCGACTCGGCTTCCTCGAACGGCAGGCAGAAAGGCACCATGACGTACTCGGCAGCGGAAACCGCTATGAAGCCACGCCGTACCGCCGAGTCGGCCGCAGCGGACTCAAACTCCCCCGCTATCCCTCTAGGGCCTATGGCACAACCTCGGCCACGACAAGCGCTTCAAAGAACAGCGTGCCGGCACACATGGCTCGCCATGCATCTCGGTGACGTTCGAGTTCTGCCAGTCCATCCGGACGACGTCGCCGGAGAGCTGACAGTGGCAAGGACAACTATTTCAGCCCGGGCGGGGCGGTCGTGTCCGGCCTTGCCCGGTCCCGGCTGAGTTAGCGGCTTGTTTGGGACTGCCCGCATAGCTTCAACACGCTCGACTTGATCAGAGGGGCCGCCCAAACCTACGACGTCGGGCAGAGAATTTGGTCCAAGGTCAAACACAGAGACGTCCTGGACACGGTGTGCGGCGCGGTAATCGGCAGCAGGACACAGCCAACGGCGATCGTCGCAGGCCGGCTCATTGACAGGCGGCCCCGGATCGTTGGACGGTCCTCAGGGTGCACTGGACAGGTTCAGCAAAGACAAAGGCCCGGTCCGGCTGACACTGGTGGAACCTACGGCGTGGACCACGCCGGAATTCAGAGAGCCCGTGCATGGAGAACCAGCAGGGTGGCAGATTGCCATCGTCTCGGCCGCTGGCATTGGACCCTTCTTTTAGGCCCTGCCGCCGGATTCGCGGGTAAGGACTGCCAGCCAATCAGCTGCGCGCAGTCGGTCCTCGGGAGTCGCCTTAAGGATGCCAAGCGCGTAGTCCGCAAAGTTTTTACTCACCTCTTCAATCGACAGCGGTCCCGCGGGACTGAACCATGTGGGGACGTGCTCGCACATTGAGATGATGGCGAAGACCGGCAACGACGGAACTGCGGCGTGGAATTGTCCAGCCGCCAGGCCCGCATCTACCGTCCTGTGCAGGAAGTTGTAATACTCGCGTTCCAGGGACTTTAGGCTTCCGCGATACTCAGCGTTGAAATCCTGGAGTCGGTCGCTGGTTCCCATGAGTACGCTGTACGCCATGGCGATCTCGGGCCGTTGAAGCTTGAACTGCACGTGGGCCCGGACTGATTCGGCCATGCGCAGCGTCGGATCCGTACTGGCCGTTCGGGCGCGGACGTACTCATTAAATTCGGACATGGCCCAATGGAAGGCCTCGAAAGCCAATTGCTCCTTGGACTCGAAGTGGTAGTAAATGGCAGGCGCCGAGACTCCGACTTCGGAGGCGATGCTCTTCAGGTTCGTTCCACTGATCCCCTGAAGTGCAAAATGCCGGGCTGCGGCCGTCAGGAGAGACTCCCTGTTGTTGGGCAATCTGCTCTTGCCCGATGTCGCTTTGGTCAACGTTGGCCACCCTTCCCAATCCATGAGCCTAGTGCAGGATACGCGGGACCGCCCACGTTCCGTCCGTTGGGCCGCCGACCTTGACGCCCTAGGTTACTTAACGTTAAATAAGCGTATCGGCACTTACTTAATGTTAAGTAAATATAGCCGTTACTACCAAGTAGCTCGCAATGAAGGGAAGCAACATGGGAACCATTGACTGGGACCGCGTACAGCGTGGCGTGGCGCGGGAAAAGAACAAAATGATCTGGCGCCCTTACGGCACACCCCACATCATGGACCTGGAAGGCTCGTCGTTCCACGACGTACCCACGTCACAGCCCTGGTCGGACATTCCAACCGAGACCATCGTCTCCGTGGCAATCACTGGGGCGTTCTTCGGTAAAAAGGAGAATCCCAACCAACCCATCTCGCCGTCGGAAATCCTGGCGTCAGCACGCGAGGTTGCTGAAGCGGGCGCCAGCACAGTCCACCTCCATGTCCGGGATGAAGCCGGTTACAACGTCCTCTCCCCCGAACTCTTCAAAGAGGTCACTGAACCCCTGCATGCAGAGTTCCCTGATTTGCCGGTCGACGGCTGCCTCGTGCCGGCACTCGATGGCGAGTGGGAAAAGATGGAGGAAATGTTGGGCCTGGGGCTTCTCGACGCTGCCCCCATCAATGCCACAGCTACCTATATCGGTGACTCACTTTTTGCGAAGCCTGCCCCGATCATCCTCGAGAAGGCCCGCCTCATCAGGGAAGCCGGCAGCGTTGCCGAAATCGCCGTCTACACGGATGCCGACGTCAATATCGCCGACCGCCTCCTCATCAAGAGCGGCTTGATTCCGCTGCCGGCCACCTGGCTTGTCCTGCCCGCGCTCCCCGGCGGCAGTCCCATGAACAACCACAGGCAGATGATTTCCGGACTGACCCGGATCGTCGAAGCCATCCGGGACATCGATCCGGACGGCGTCATCATGGTCTGCGCCGCCGGGCGGGCCTCCCTCCACCTGGCGACCCTCGCAGTCCTGATGGGACTTCACGTCCGCATCGGAATGGAGGACACCTACTACATGTGGCCCCACCGTACAGACCGCATCGAGTCGAATCTTGCTGTCTTCGAGACCATGAAGGGCATCGTTGAATCCCTCGGCCGTACCGTGGCGACGCCGCAGCGGGCGGCCGAGATTATGGGCCTTTCCCTGAAGCGACAGGAGACTGCTGACATGAGCACCATCGTAAACAGCCGCTCGGGAGGAGCAGGATGAAGTCGACCATGCAGGATGTTGAGCTCAGCGTAGTCGACATACTCGAGCATGGGGCGGGCAGTTTCGGCGACAGTAAAGTCTTCACCCTCCTGGAAAATGGAGTCCAGGAAACCACCTTTTCAGCTGTCGCTGAAAACTGTTCACGGCTCGGTACCTCATTGGCTTCCCTTGGCGTAGGAGTGGACGACACGGTAGGTACGCTCGCCTGGAATACGCGCGAGCATTTGGAGTGCTACCTGACAATTCCCAGTCTGGGCGCAGTCCTTCACACGCTGAATCCACGGTTCAGCGCGGATGACCTCACCTGGTGCATCAACGACGCCGGAACTTCCGTCATCATTGTCGACGACATGCTCTTGGCCACGCTTGTGAAGTCCATTGAGCACACGCCAGGTGTGCGGGCAGTAATTCACTACGCAAACGGCGAACCCGGGGAACACACCGGCGCGCAACTCGAAGCCATAGCCGCCGCGGGAATCAACGTGTTGCATTATCAGGACCTGATAAACAACAGCGCGCCCGCTTCCGTCTGGGTACGTGTCCCTGAGCGCTCCGCCGCCGCTCTTTGCTACACCTCGGGAACGACCGGGCGCCCAAAGGGCGTGGTGTACAGCCACCGCTCGATCTGGCTGCATTCCCTAATGAACACCAGCGCCGCCCAGTTCGGGCTTTCCAGACAGGACACCATCCTGCCGGCAGTTCCAATGTTCCATGTGATGGGCTGGAACCTGATTTTCTCCGCCTTCATGGTGGGCAGCAACCTTGTTCTGACCAATCGTTTCAACCAGGCGATACGCCTGCTGGAAGCCATAACGGCGCTGAAACCGACGTTCGGGGCGGGAGTCCCCACGATCTGGAGCGATGTTGCCTACACTTACGATTCCGGATCAGATAATGCTTACGACATCTCGTCGCTGCAGCGGATCTCCTCCGGTGGGGCTGTGGTTCCTGAGGCCCTCATCATGTGGTGGCAGAACCGGCACCACGTGGCAATCCTTCACGGCTGCGGGATGACTGAAACCTCGTCCACCATGACCTCCGGAATTCCACCACTGGGGTTTGAGTTCGGGACCTTATCTCCTTACCAGCGCACACAGGGACAATTCGTCATTGGGATCCAGAGCAGGATCGTTGATGCGGAGGGAAATTTCCTTCCCAAGGACGGCCGGGCGGCCGGCGAGCTGCAGCTTCGTGGCCCGTGGGTGGCCAGTGGATACCTGCACGGCCATAGCGATGCCATGACCGCGGACGGCTGGCTGCCCACCGGGGATATCGCGTCGATCTCACCCAACGGTTACCTCACCTACACGGACCGCATCAAGGACATCATCAAGTCCGGTGGCGAGTGGATTTCATCCGTGGCCCTCGAAGCCCACCTTGCAGGCCACCCCGGTGTCCGCGAGGCCGCGGTCATAGCGGTGGACGACGAAAAGTGGCAGGAGAGGCCCGCGGCGATCATCGTTCCCAGCGGGGAAACCCCAAGCATCCAGTCGTTGAAGGACTACGTTTCGGCAGCTTTTCCGAAGTTCTGGCTGCCGGACCATTGGATCTTCGTAGAGGCACTGCCCAGGACTTCCGTGGGGAAGTACGACAAAAAACTACTCCGGGATAACTTCCGGGCACAGTCGACAGGCTGACCACGGCGACACAGCCGACCGGATGCGACAGAGCTTCAGTGCAGGGGCGAAACGGTCCAGGACAACAGTCCTGGACCGTTTCGCGTTCCGCCTGTTACTGGGTATCGGCCACACTGCGCGTACCTTCTGCGGTGGCCAGCGGCTTTTGGCCGCTTACCCCAGTGGCGTCACGCACATAATGCCCGCAGAGCCCACAGTGTCACCAGTGCTGTGGCCGCAGCCTGGAAAGGCAGCAGCCGGGCCGCCGTGCACTGGGCTCTGTCCCCCATGCCTTCGGCTCGCATCCAGGGCCGATGAATCTCTGCGACCGGTCGGCTTCCGCAAGCGTCGGCAATCTTCGCGCCCTGAACTACGTGCTTAGCCGCCAGGACGGACATCCGGGTGGCTCGGTTAACGCCGGAAACGGGGGCCTCTTGTCGTCAGGACGAGTCTGCTGACCCGTATTGACGACAGAGGCCCCCGTACCTTTCAAGGCAGGCCAGGCTGGTTTTCGGCCAGCGGAAGGGGTCGCTAGTGCACCAGTGCCGGGCTGCTTTCCCTGGCGCTTTCGCGACCGGACATGGCCCAGACCCCGGCCATGGAGAGCGCGGATATGACAAGCGGTGCTGCGAACAGGATGAAGATGTTCTCTGCTGCCCACCCGCCGGCCAGCAAGTAGCCTACGAGGATCGGTGAGACTATTGACACGAGCCGTCCGATGCCGATCATCCAGCCGATGCCTGTGCCGCGGAGGGCCGCGGGGAAGAGCGTTGGAGTGGCCGCATAGAAGCCGCACACGTTGACAGAGGTAATGACGCCAAGACCCACCCCTACGAGGATGGCCACCGGCGTCTGGTTGAACACAAGACCGAAAATGACGTAGGCCGCTGCCGCCACCAGCAGGCCCCAGAACAACAGGTGGCGGACCTTGACGAAGAACGCCAACACGCCAAAGACGATGCCGCCGGCAATGCCACCCATGTTGATGATCAGGCCCATGGTTACCCCAAGGGCGTCGTCCCCGGTGGCGGCCGCCATCAGCTTTGGGGTCCAGGTCGTGGCGAAGTAGTAGGAGGCGATCATCATTCCGTAACCCAGCCAGAGCAACAGTGTCCGGGCCGCCGTACGACCCGTGAAAAGTTCCTTAATCCTCCCCTGTTCCTGCAGGTCCGCAGCCTGCGGCGGCAGCGCGGAGATTGCGGGACGTCCCATCTTCACCATGATGCTGTTGACACTGGCCAGAGCACCTGCGGGCCGCCTGCTCAGCAGGTAGTCGAGCGACTCAGGCAGATAGCGCCAGGCCACAAGAAGCACCAGGACGCTGATGCCGGCGCACACTGTGAAGACTGAACGCCAACCGAACTGCGGAATCAACGGACTGGCGATCAAGCCACCGAGGGTGGCTCCGATGGGGAACCCCATGGTGTAAATGCCAAAGATCGTCCCTCGACGTTTCTCTGACGAGTATTCGGAGACAAAGACGTTGTTGTTGGCGATCATGCCACCAATGCCCAGCCCTGCGAGTACTCGGAAAGCCATGAGTTGCACGACATCGGCTGCGAAGACCGACAGGATCATGCCGACGCTCGCTATCGTCAAAGCCACAAGGGTGAGCCGCCGGCGGCCGATTCGGTCTGAAAACGGTGTCAGGAACAGCGAGCCGGCGGCCATCCCCACGAGCCCCGAACTCAGGAGGAATCCCAGGGTGACCGGGTCCAGGTTCCAGCTTCGGGAAAGGGCCGGGGCAGCATAGGCTGCGATGGCGATGTCGATGCCGTCAACGATCATGAGCGCGGTGGCCACGGCAACGGCCCTCACCTGGAATCGGCTCATGGGCGAATGTTCGATGTCCTCAAGAATGTCCATTTTACGTCCTTGTAAATTAGATGGTTGAGCGGATGAACCCGCCGCCGGCGGCGGGGGCACAATGCCGGGAGACGCCGTGCCCCGCGGCGGTTAGAGGTTGTTCGTGAACCACGCCAGGGCGGCAGAGGATGCGGCCTGAAACTCAGTTTCGTAGGGCGAAAAATGCCCGCCGCGAATCGTTACCAGCCTTTTCGGCTCCAGGGCGTTTTCGTAGGCCCGTAACGCCAGATCCGTGACTGTGACGGTGTCCCGCAGGGCAACAACGAGAAGCAGCGGCGTAGGTGAGACCCTCGGTGCCCAAGGTCCGGGCTCGTAGGAACGTGCAGCCCGGGTGGACCGCAGTGTCACGTCATTGACCCAGGTTTCCCTGGCCGATACCTGGGTGTAGAAATCGATGGCGTCCGGGCTCCTGTAGGCCGCGGGTTCGTCCAAATCAGAGGAGACCACACGGGTCCTGCGCGGGGCTCCTCCCCTAAAGGGCTGCCGTTCGTCTTCGGCGAAAGCCGCTTCGAGGGAGGCCGTCGCATCCGGGGATACCCGGCGCTGGCCCTGGTCATATCCGCTGATGGTGGGTACCTGGGCCACGACACAACTCAGTCTGCGGTCGGTTGCGCCGAGAACTATCGCATGGCCGCCGGCGAAGCTGGTTCCCCAGATTCCGATGCGATCCGGTGCCACTCCTGGCTGCATCTCCAGGAACGTGATGGCCCGGCGCCAATCAGCGATTTGCCGCCATGGATCGATGTCGTGGCGGGGAGTTCCCTCGCTCGTCCCAAAGTTTCGGTGATCATGAACCAGAACAATGAACCCTTCAGCAGCGAAGGCTCTCGCGAAAGAGTCCAGGCCATGCTCTTTCACGGCTGCAAAGCCGTGGGCCATCGTGATGGCCGGCTTCAGCCCGCTGCCTTCGGGCCGGTACAACCAGCCCCGAAGGATGACACCGTCTTCTCCTTCGAATTCGACGTTGGAACGAATGGTCATCGCTACTGCCGGCCAGGGAGGGTAATGCGTTCGAAGCGCTGAGGCTCGTGGCCGGCGATGACGTCCCGCCCACGGGCGGTATCTGCGTAGAGGCGTCCCTGGACTATCTGCCCGTTTGCAACCTTGAACAGGAAAAGATGTTCGTTGCGCATCCGTATACCGCGCTTGGAGAGTGCGTCCGTGGCAACCGGAACCACAATCGAGTCCCCGCTATGGATGATTTCGTGGGCGTGGTAGCGGAAGTATTCCCATTCTTTGCCGACTTCCTTCCAGTAGGCTACAAACTCATCTGGCCCGATGTACCGTCCGCCATAAGGCAGTGAATCTGACATTTCGAAAGCGAAGTCCGGCGCCAACAGGTTGATCAAGGGACCGCGGTCGTTGGCTTCATAACCGGTGAAGGCGGTTTTGACTGCCTCCACAATTTCGTTGCTGGTCATGGTCGTTCTTTCATTTGAATTAGTTGGAGTGAGTCTTTGTCAGAACCCTGGCAGACAGGATGTGCCGGGCGACTGCCTCAGCGACCAGCGCCGGTGACTCCAGCGGTGGGAAATGGCCGGTACCCGGAAGAATCACATGTTCCGAGTGGGAGAACTGCGCCGCGATCCTGCCTGCCACGGGCGGTCCCAGCACGGGATCAATCTCTCCGCTGGCTACCAGAACCGGCCCGGTGTATTCACCGATGTTCTTGGAGACGTCATCGGCGGTCCATGCCCTGAGATAACTCCGAAGGGTGGCTTCATCCGCGGTGGCCTGCGTTAGAGCGGCGACGTACTGGCTGAATCCTTCCGAACGCTTCCCGCCGGCGAGAGTGCTCACCACACCCTGCATCGTGGCTTTGGACGATGCAGCGCTCAGGAACAGGTTTTCGGATTCGGCATCCAGTGGAAATCCTTCACTGGGAACGGAACTGATCAGGGAAGCTGTCAGGATTCGTGAGCGACTCTGATCATCCGCGAGTACGGCCTGGACCGCCTGGCCTCCCATCGAGTGCCCCACCAGGTGGAACGTTTCCCAGCCGAGCTGATCAGCTACCGCAACCAGGTCACGCCCCATAGCGGCGATCGATGCTTCCTCGCCGAAGGACGACATCCCGTATCCATGGAAGTCCGGGAATACCCACGTCAGCTTTTCGGAGTCAAGGAAGGGAAGCATCGGGGCGTAAGTCACTCCGGAGGCGACCCAGGAATGGGCGCAGAGGACGCGGACGGGGCCGGATCCGTGCGTGTAGAAGGAAAGTGACATGGGGGAACCTCATTGTTTCCGTGATGTGGGCGGATGTGGAACTGACTTAGGAGTTGGCGAACGGTCCGCTCTGCAGGGGCTACCAGCGGGGGGCGACTTCGGCCAATTGGAGTTCGCCCCGGCCGAAGGAGAAATTGTCATTCGGGACAGGCACCAGCGTGATGAAGATGTCGTCCGGTGAAATGCCCAGCGCTTCCGTTGCGAGCCTGCTTATGTGTGCGGCAAGGGTTTGTTTGTCATCCAAGGGCCGGTGGGCGCCTACAAAGACGGTTATGAACATCGCGTCGTCGCTGCGGTCCATGCCCATGAACGTTGGATGCAGGAAAAGCTCGGCATCTCCGTGCTCGGTGATCATGATGAAGCGGTCGCCCTCAGGCACCCCCAGCCCCTGCACGAGTGACTGGTTAAGGGCGTCGGCCAGAGCGCGCTTCTGCTGGGTGGTGTATCTACCCGCCGGAACGTGGGCCTCGAATACTGGCATGAGCCATCCTTTCGTGGAATCCGAATGTGACGTGCTGCACATCTCAAATAGGAGCATATGCTCCTATGATGGGAGTGTCAATGACTTTCCCACCTCGCTGGAAGCGGGGTTAAGGTGGGACAAGTCGGATCGAACAGGAGTGGAAGCCATGGCGGGAACGATTGCGCAGCTGGACGGGACCTGCAACTGCTTTGCCCTCAGGAAGGCGTCGCGCTACCTGACCGCAGCCTATGACCAGGCCCTGGCCCCCACGGGCTTGCGTGCCACGCAATTCACGATTCTTCAGAAAACTGCATCCCAGGGCGCATTGTCAGTCACGGAACTTGCCGAAATCATGGCCATGGACCGAACCACCTTGGCCACCAACCTCAAGCCCCTGGCAAGGGCGGGTCTGGTCACCGTCGAGCCCTCAGAGCAGGACCGGCGGAAGAAAATGACCAGGATCACCGATGCGGGTTTGGCCAAGTTCGAGGAATCCCTCGCCCTCTGGTCCGGAGCCCAGGACAAATTCGAACACAACTACGGTGAGGCCAAAGCTGCCGAACTCCGGCGCATGCTGTCACTGGTTTTAGGAACAGGCTTCGATCCCTGGACGGCCTGAGCGCGCCGTAGCCCTTTTCGCCCGCGCCCTCCAAGCATGCCGGCGGCCGGCCCTGAATGAAAACGTGAGTCCCAGGAACTTATCCTGTTCAAAAGGAAATTAGGAGTATATGCTCCTATCATCGTCGATCGATACCCCATCACATTCGAACAGCCGGGCAATGGAGCCCAGGGGCGCTCTCTCGCTGGCGTCCCGCCCACAGATCACCGCGAAAGTGAACACCATGATCATTCCCGCCGATTCATTGACGGCCGAGGCAGCCTACAAACTGCTCATCGGGTCAATCGTCCCCCGCCCTATCGCCTGGGTCAGTTCAGTTTCTCCCCAAGGGACGGCCAACATCGCCCCCATCTCGTTCTTCACGGCGGTCGGCCGCAAACCGCCGATGATTTCACTGACCCTGCAGCCCAGGTCCGATGGAAGGGTCTTGAAGGATACGTTCAACAACATCCGCGATACCGGGGAATTCGTGGTCAACATGGCAACGATTCCAAATTCCGACGCCGTTCACCGGTCCGCCTACGAGTTTGCCCCCCATGAAGATGAGTTTGAGCTCCTTGGCCTGGAAAAAGCACGCTGCGAAATTGTTTCCGTGCCGAGGATAGAGTCCGCGCCGATCGCCTACGAATGCTTGGTGGACCGGATAATTCCTGTCGGTGAGACGGATAACGTGGTTTGGGGACGCATCGTACAGTTCCACATCCGTGATGACCTCTACCTGGAACGCGGCCGCATCGATACGGCTGCGCTGGCACCGGTTGGCCGCCTCGCCGCCGAATACACCTTCGTGGAAAACGTATTTACAACCCCGCTACCAGCAGAGACGCTCGCCGCCCTTGAAGGAATTCGGATGCGCCGTCTTGACGAACTGGACAGCGGATTCTCGCCAATAGATACTGCCCTGTGGTCCGCATCAGGATCCACAAGACCGGCCGGTCAATAAAACTGCCACGAAGATTTTCTGCCCACCCTGCGTTGATGGAGCAGCCCGTCGAACCGTTGACGGGTCATAGACGCTGCAGGCTTGGTCCATGCCGTCTCTGGTCTGGGGTGGAGCCGGGGCCTGCGGATTGTTAGCCGCCATGAAAAACTGCCCATAGCGGCCGAGCGGCGCTGCCGCTATGGGCAGAAACTAATGGCCCTTGACATGGGGGATATCCCGTCACCCCTTCCCACGCCTTTGAGCGCCGACAGACGAGGACGTCACGACCTGAGATTCGTGCGTCGTCGATGACCGACACGGCGCAGGGGTAGCGGGCCGCCTTTATGGCGGGCTCGGGTCCGGTTTTTAGACCGCTCGTCTCTGTGGGACCCGTGGACTGGTCCGTTGCCGAGCCTTCCTGTAGTAGTCACAGTGGTCTGATTTGCATGGCTGATCCAGTCACAGGCAATAGTTGAGCCTTGCCCTGCCCCTGGCAAAGCCGGATAGTTTTCATTAAGGGGCGCCCCCAACAGCTGTAATGAGCAACGCCGTTCTAAGGACTACGGGTACCCCGGAAACGGCGATGGAGGTCGGAAGATGGCTGGCTGGAACAGCGATAACCTCGCAGGATCTGCCGGACCCGGCGCGGTGACATTGCTGGAGGGCTCCTCCTTCTGCATTTCCGCAGCCAACGGCGATATGTCCGCAGGGCGGCCGCAGGGAGCCTTTTTCAATGACACCCGGTTCATTGCCGAATGGAGCCTGACTATCAACGGGCACCCCATTGAACCGCTCTCCGCCGCCACGCCGGAGCCATACAGGGGCCATTTCGTCGGTGGGGTGCGCAGCAGCGACAGGGCCGACAGCACACTGCTGGTCGAAAGGGAACGAATTCTCAGTAGTGGACTGACAGAGAAGGTCACCGTACGTAATTACTCGCGGGCCCCCTTCCCCTGCAGCATAGCCATGGCGGTGGACACCGATTTCGCAGATCTGTTCGAGGTCAAGGAAGGTCACGTGTCGCGCCGATGGAAACAGCGACGTCGTGTTGAGGGCGATCATTTGATCCTGGAATCGGAGTGGAAAGGCCATCATCACGGCATGATCATCACCTGCCCCGGCGCGCGGGTTCAAGACCGCGCTATGGTATCCACGTTCACGATTCCGGCCCATGGCAAATGCACGTGGACAATTACAGCCATGCCGCAAGAGTACTTGGGCGGCACCGGAGCCGAGGGTAACGCTCGGCCGGGAAGCGAGCTCCCGCTGCAGGAAAAGATTCCAGACCACGTCGAGCCGTTTCGCCGGATAACAGAGTGGCGGGCAGCTATGCCTGTGGCTGACCTGGGGGATGACGCCGTCGAAAAGGTGATTAGGCGAAGCCAGGAGGATCTTGGCTCCTTGCGGATCTTCAACCGCGATCATCCCGACCGGGCTGTAGTGGCAGCCGGGGCACCCTGGTTCATGGCACTCTTCGGAAGGGATAGTCTTTTCGCTTCCTACATGTCCCTTCTGCTTGATCCTTCTCTTGCCCTAGGCACGCTCAGGACGCTCGCAGATTATCAAGGCAAAGAAGTAAACCCTCTCACAGAGGAAGAACCTGGGCGGATCCTGCATGAAGTACGCCTGGGAGTCAGCACGGGGGAAGCCTTGGCCGGACATGGGATCTACTACGGCACCGCCGACGCCACACCGCTATTCGTTGCCGCCTTGGGGGAACTGAACCGATGGGGACTCGAAAATGATGCAGTTCAGGAACTTCTTCCCGCCGCCGACAGAGCCCTTGCATGGATAGAAAATTACGGCGACCGAGACGGTGACGGATTCGTCGAATACCACCGATACACCGACCAGGGCCTGCTTAACCAGGGCTGGAAAGACTCGTGGGACGGGATCAACTTTGCCGACGGCACGCTGGCCGAGCCGCCAATAGCCCTCTGCGAAGTCCAGGCCTACAGTTACTCCGCTTACCTGGGTCGAGCACTGATCGCCCTCACTAACGGCGACACAGACACGGCAGAAATCTGCGCGGCTAAAGCTGCAAAACTCAAGGAAGCGTTCAATGAAGCCTTCTGGCTGCCGGACCGTGGATACTTCGCTATCGCCCTGGACCGTGACAAGAAACCCGTTGACGCCCTCGCCTCAAACATGGGTCATTGCCTCTGGACCGGAATTATCGACCAGGACAAGGCGGCATCGGTGGCTGAGCACCTCATGTCCCCGCAGATGTTCACCGGCTGGGGAATCCGCACGCTCTCCAGTGACATGGGCGCCTACAACCCGGCAAGCTATCACAACGGTTCAGTTTGGCCGCACGACAGTGCCCTTGTAGCAGCGGGACTGATGAGATATGGCTTCGTCGAAGAAGCGCAGAGGCTCTCCTACGGGCTATTGGAGGCCGCAGACCACTTCGGAGGTCGGCTGCCGGAATTGTTCTGCGGACTGGACCGCTCCAACTACCCAGTGCCTGTCCCCTACCCCGCCTCGTGTTCCCCCCAAGCCTGGGCATCGGCCGCACCCGTGCACCTGATCAGACTGCTGCTGCGTTTTGACCCCATACTGATATGGAATGAATTATGGCTGGCTCCCGCGCTACCGCCGGGAACACACTTTCGCCTGGAAAACGTGCCGTTTGCCGGACAGGCACGACTAACAATTGATGTAGACATGAACTCAAACAGCGTCATTGTTGAAGGGTTGCCGAACCACATAAATCTTCGCCTGGGCACGCGCCCGCCGCTTGCAGATCTGTTTAGGCTCACACGATCGGGCGGTAAGGAATAGAGGCACAAAGGCAGACCGTCATAGCGCTTTTGCCATGCAGCGTTCTCTCCCTTCATCTGCGTGTCCGCGGTGATAACGGGAGCGCGGCGCGGCGACGTCAGGGTCCACGCAACCGCGTACGGGAGACCAGCGGCAGTCCGGACATGCCTTGTGGTCAAACACGGTGACCGGCCTGCAGCGTGTAGCGCGGGCCTTCATAGTGACCACCGGGTTGTCGGCGCGTGTCGACGTCGTGACAACAGCGCCCGGGGCATCGAGGATGACATCGATGACCACGTAGAGACCTTTGCCGGATCGCGGAGCACCCTGGATGACCTTCGATTTCCTCCGTGGAGACATGGATCGTGGCACCGCGGGAACGGCCCAGTGTCCATGCCACGTCCTGGATCCATGGTTTTGCTAGCCCACACCCTTGGGGAGGTTCTCTGCGTGGTCGCACTCGGCCTCCGACAGCCCCGGGCTTCTTTCGTCAGGCGCATGGCGTCGTGCTTCTGCCGGCAGATAATATTCTGGTGTCTGCCTCGGCCAGCAGACCGAGTACCTTTTGCCTTGGTCGTAAGCCACTAACAGTTTGCCGCCGTCGGGATTGGTGACGGCTGCTCCAGCCAAGTGGCACCGCACCCGATCGCCAGGGACGATGCTTGCTCCGATGGATCCGATCAGCGCAGAAGTGTCCATCACCATCATGGGCGCATCGGCGTCGACGGCGACCGTAGACTGTGCGTCAAACATGCCTTCCAAGTCACCGGAGACCGTCCGCCTCTGGGAGTTGGCTGTCAGCGGCAGCCGCTCGCCGCCGTCGTTCCTTCCGCTCCTGGCGGTTCCCGCCCGACGGCGTACTCAACTGACTGGGTTATGCGTGTCATCGTGGACCCCGCCCGAACGGGAGTGCACCTGCGGCGAATGCAGCCCACTGCTATCCGGCCCAGAAGGCGAAATTCGACGACGGCTCCCGCGGCCGCCGGCTCCAGTTCCTCCCTGTGCCGGGCCAGGTCCGCCAGCCTCCCTGCAGTATTGGTCACGTAGGCAGCGGGCCTCACGTCTCCGTGTCCTGCGACGATCTCCTCCTCGCGCTGGGCGAACTTTTCTTCCTCAGTTCGCTGCTCACGGGTCAGCGGCCTGTCGAAGCCAGTGTTGATCCGCCAATTGGTTTCATGTGCTTCCTGAGCGGAGCGGATGTCCCGCAGCCAGATCAGAGGATGGAGGAAACCCGGAAACACCTTTTGCCGGGCCACTCAGCGATCCAGAGCGTGAGGGGAATCCGCGGTCCGGCCCCGGCAGAGGAGGTTTCTTAGCAGATGAATTGGTCGAAGGGGATAGTTGGTGCGAGCTTCTAGGCGTCTTTCAAATCAATGCCTTTGGTCTCGCGCAGTTTGTAGACCACGAGGCCAGTGAGTCCACAAAGGATCATGATGTAGATGTTCGAGAGCCAGCCCGATTCCCAGCTGTTAAAAAGAGCGTTGAGATACGGCGCCGTACCACCGAATACCGCGACGGAGAACGAGTAGGCGAAGCCAATTCCCTGGGTACGGATCTTCGTCGAAAATGCTTCAGATAGTACAGACGAGAGCAGTGCGCCAGCGGCTGCGATGATGAGAAGAGCGAGTGAGGAGGCCACGAACAGCGTCCATGGTTCGGAGTGGATCATACTCATTAGCGGGATCTGGGCGATGATCATGGCACCTGGGAACCCAATGAGGACTGGGCGCCGTCCGATTTTGTCCGATAACTTTCACCAGAGGGGCAGCGATGCCAGTGCAATCAGTTGCGCGAACACCGTGACCCAATAAGCGCCCTCGGCATCCATGCCTTGTCTGGTGATGGCATATGTCGACGCGTAGGAGGTCCATGTGTAGTGGGCTGCCGTGATTCCGGCCGTCATGCCGATCATCATCAGGATGGATCGGACGATCTTCTTTCGGTCCAGGGCCAGGGCGGTGTTCAGAGCCTGCTCCTCCTGCTGACCGTCGAATACCTCGCTTTCAGCCATGCTGCGGCGCATGTACAGTGCGGCGAGAGCGAGTACTGCACCGAAGAGGAACGGGATGCGCCACCCCCACTCGGCAACGGCCGAATCGGAGAGGATGTTCGTCACTCCGCCGCCGATTGTGAAGGCGAGGACGGATCCGCCGAAGATCGCCATGAATACGATCGAGCCCCACTGACCGCGCTTGTTGCGGGGTGCAATTTCGGCAATGTAGGTGTTGGCAGTTGCCGACTCACCGCCGTGTGCGAAGCCTTGGGCCACGCGGGCCAGCAAGAGCAGGAGCGAACCCGCGACGCCGATCTGCCCGTAGGTGGGCATCAGGCCAATCAACAGCGAGCCGCCTGCCATCATGAGCATGGTTGTGATCAATACAAATTTACGGCCCTTAACATCGGCTATCCGCCCGAACACAATGCCGCCCAGTGGGCGCATGAGGAATCCGACGGCGAATACCGCCAGGGTCGAGAGCAAGGCAGATACGCTGTCTTGCGAATTGAACATCGCCTTAGCGATGAACGGTGCGAAGACAGCATAGGCGCCCCACTCGTACCATTCCAGAACGTTGCCAACGGTGCTGGCCATCATCGATCGTCGTTTGCTGGCTGCCGCGCTAACCGAGCGCGGGGACTGCTCGACCTTGAGGTTCGTAGCCATGAAGACTCCTTCGTCGTCGTGAGTAGGAATGATTTGGTTGTTGTATTCGTCAGTTCCCCGCGGGGACCCAGAGGGTGAACGCACCACTTCCCATGCAAAAGAACTTCGAACACCGTCATGCCGCCGAGCGGTTCGCGGACGTCGTTCCGGGGCTGTCCTTGCTGAGAACGACGCCATACGCTACGTCGCGATCGCCCGCGCCTCACTCACCGTGCGTTCTCTCTCTCCAGGAGTTCGGCGACGAATGCAGTGTTGAACTCGCCGCTTGTGAACTCCGCGCTTTCGAGGATCCTTTTCTGGAACTGGGATGTGGTGGAGACGCCGTCGACGACAAGTTCATCGAGCGCGCGGATCATCCGGGCGATTGCCTCACTGCGATCCTGACCCCAGCAGATCAGCTTGCCGATCATCGAGTCGTAGAACGGAGGGATGCGGTAGCCCGATTCGATGTGGGTGTCCATCCTCACTCCGAAGCCGCCTGGTGAGCGGAAGTTGGAGATCGTCCCCGGGCTGGGTGCGAAGCCCCGGTCCGGGTCTTCCGCGTTGATGCGGCACTCGATCGCGTGGCCGCTGAAGACGATGTCGTCCTGTTCCAGGCCCAGAGGCAGTCCCCCGGCGATGTGCAACTGGAGCTTGATGAGGTCGATGCCGCTGACCATCTCCGAGACGGGGTGCTCAACCTGAATCCGGGTGTTCATCTCGATGAAGTAGTACTTGCGCTCGACGTTATCGAAGACGAACTCGACGGTGCCGGCATTCCGATACCCCACTTCCTTGCACAGGGCGACAGCGGCCTGAGCCAGGCCCTGCCGAAGATCTGCGTCCAGGACCGGCGACGGCGATTCCTCCACCAGTTTCTGGTTGCGTCGTTGCGCTGTGCAGTCGCGCTCTCCCACATGCAGCGCGGTGTGGCCATCCGAGATCAGCTGGATCTCAATGTGCCGGATGTCGGTGAGGTAGCGCTCGATGTACACCGAGGGATCGCCGAAGGCGACTTCGGCTTCGGACATGATTTCCGCCAGGTCCTTCTCGAGCGTTCCGGCCGTTTCCACGACGCGCATGCCTCGTCCGCCACCGCCGGCAGCCGCCTTGATGAGGAGGGGGTAGCCGACCTCGCCCGCGACCGCCAGCGCTTCGCTGAACTCGGCGATCGCGCCCACCGAGCCGGGCACGGTGGGCACTCCGGCCTGACGTGCGATCTTCTTGGCCTCGATCTTGTCGCCCATGCGCCGGATGACATCGGAAGCGGGGCCGATGAAGACGACACCCTCCTCTTCGCACATGGCGGCGAAATCGGCGTTCTCGGACAGGAAACCGTAGCCGGATGGATGGCATCAACCTTGAACGCCAACGCCGCCCCCAAAACCGCGCGGGCATCGCGGTAGCTCAGTTTCGCTTGCGCGGGACCGATGCAGACGGCCTGATCCGCCATCTTGACGGGCAGGGAGTCCACATCAGCCTCGGAATAGGCGAGCACGCTTCGGATACCCAGCTCTTTGCACGCCCTGATGACGCGCAGCGCGATCTCTCCGCGATTGGCGATGAGCACGCTTTTTAGCGGTGCAACCATCCGTTCCTCCTTTGATGTCACCGGTCATACCCTGCGCTTGATCACCATGAGCGGCTGACCGTATTCGACTGCCTGCTCGTTCTCGACCAGGATCCTCGTGACGGTGCCCTCGACCTGAGCCTCGATATTGCTCATCAGCTTCATGACCTCCACGATGCACAGCACCGAGTCGGCAGCGACATTGTCACCGACCGAAACGAAGTTTGGGGCCCCGGGCTTAGGGGACGCATAGAAGGTTCCGACCATCGGCGCCTTGATCAGCACCTCATCGGGCGCCAACGCGTCAGCGGACGACGGTTCGCTCGCGGAGGGTACCGGCGGGGCGACAGCCGGCGCGGGCGCCGGAGCGGCGACAGCCGGTGCGGGCGCGGGAGCGGCAGCGGCCGGAGTCACGGGAGCGGGCGTCAGCACTGCGGCGGGCTGCTGCCGGTCGCGGGAGATGAACAACTCCATATCGCCGAACTTGAGCGAGACCTCGCGCACGTCCTCGGCTAGGTTCACCCAATCGACGATTGCTTGGAGTTCCTTGATATCAGGTGGGTTAAGCGGCATCTTCACTCTTTCCTTTTTCGATGCTGATCCGCAGATCTCCTGCTTTCAGCCATTTCGTTCCGGTCGCGCTCTTCGCATAAAGCGCCTTGATCAGGCCGAGGAACGGCCGGGAAATCTCATCGGCGTTTCCGCCCGCGGCCACGGTCTTCTTCATCTCGTCGACCTGGGAACCCGCGAACATCGCCCGGAGAAGCAGAAGGTCGAGGCTCTCCTCCGGATAGCGCTCCCGCAGATCGGGGAGCATCGGCGCAATCGGGGCTGGCTCGAGTGCAATGTTCGAGGCGCCGTTGGCGATGATCCGCTCCATCAGCTCCGGGTCTATGGGGGCCAGCAGCGCGCCATAGTAGCCGAGGGCGTACTTCTTGATCTCGTTCGGCACCATTGAGTAACGTTCACCGGAGATCACGTTCATCACCGCCTGGGTTCCCACGAACTGGGCGAACGGGGTGATCATGATCGGGAACGCCAGCTCTTTCCTCACCCGGGCCACTTCATGGAGCAGCTCGTCGAAGCGATGCGAAAGGCCCGCCGTGGCAAGCTGCGAGTGGAAGTTCGACAGCATGCCGCCGGGAAGCTGGTGCATGAAGTGCAGGCCGCTGTACGCGACAGGATGGCCGACCGGTTTGTCTTCCGCCTCAGCGATGGCCGTCAGCTGCTTGCTGATCGTCTCGATCCGCTCGTCGTCGACGTTGACCGTATAGCCGAGCGCCCGCAGATCGCGCACGATGTCCTGCGTCGCGGGCTGGGCGGCGCCATTGGCCAGCGGCGCGATCGAAGTGTGCAGCGCGTCGCAGCCCAGTTCCACCGCCTCGAGATAAACCAGCGGCGCCAGCCCCGTCAGGCAGTGGCTGTGCAGCTCGAGAGAGCGGTCGCCAATAGCCTCTTTGAGGGCGGGCACGAGGGTGCGGATGCGGTCGGGCGTCAACAGGCCGCCGGCGTCCTTGAGCATGATGGCGTCGACATCGGCCTTCTCGATCAGCTCACGGGCCTTGGCGACGAAGAGCTCGTCGGTGTGCACCGGGCTCTCGCAGAACGAGACCGCCCCAAAGGTGGAGGCGCCAAGCTCCTTCGCTCGGATCAGGCCGGGAGCGATGTTGTCGACGTCGTTGAGCCCGTCAAACGAGCCGATCACCCGGAAGCCGTTGGCGTACAGGTTCTCCACCCAGGCCTCGATGACATCGTCGGCCAGAAAGTCGAAGGCGGCGATGTTCTTGGAGCGGATCAACGCCCTGAATGTGGTGTTGGGCGCGTGCTTGTGGGCCAGCCTCACCCGCTCCCAGGGGTCTTCTTTCAAGTAGCGGACTGCCACATCGAACTGGATCGGTGCCACCAAGTCGACCTGCTCGAAACCGACCTTGTCGAAATCGCTCGCCATAGAAACGATGTGATCAGTGCGCATCCGCGTAGCCCACAGGCTCTGATGCGCATCGCGCAGGGTCGTATCGATGATCTTTATCTCACGACGGCTGTTCGCCGGCCGCCCCCCAAGACTCATCACGGAGGTAATGGTTTCCGGGTTATTAGTCGACATCCCTCGATCTCCAAGATTTTCTTCCGCGGAGTTGGCGAGGAGGCCGTGCGCGCCGTACCAGACCGGGCCGATGTTGAGCCGGTCCGGGTAGCGGGCGATCATCTCGTCGAAGAACTCGCGGGGAGTGGGTTTCGCGGCGAGCAGCCGTTGCGCATCGCGCAGGTACTGACGGGTCTGGTCGATGATCGCCGGGTCGTCGGGCAGGTCACGGTTCTTGTGCCCGGCCACCACGGCGCGGGGTTCGAGCGACTCGATCACGTCGAGCGCCGCCAGCCACGACTCGAATCCGCCCCCGGGGGTCTCCAGCAGCATCTGGTGCACGCCGTTGTAGACGACGTCGCCCCCGACTACCAGGCCGATCGAGGGGACGTGCAGCACGGTGGTGTCGTCGGTGTCGGTGTGGCCGACCTCGACCGCGGTGATCGAGTGCCCCTCCAGTTCGAACCCGCCCGTGGGGATCGGCCGGAAGACGAGCGGGGCGTCCGGGATCAGGCCGGGGAAGTCCGAGTCCCAGAACTGCTCACGCGCTTCGACGTTGCGGCGCATGATCCCGATGGTGCCCTCGGTGGCGTACGGAATGGCGCCGGGGAAGCGTTCGAGCAGCTCTCCGGTGCCGAACCAGTGGTCACCGTGGCCGTGCGTGGCGTAGATGTGGGTCAGGTGCTTGCCCGAGCGCTCCACCCAGTCACCGACCTGCCGGATCTGTTCGCGGGTGAACGGCGGGTCGACGAGCACGGCATCCCGGTCGCCGGTGATCAGCGTCGAGGCCAGCGGGGACGACACGATCGGGCCGCCGTCGGGCAGCCGTTCGGGCCGGGCGCGCGGGACGCCGTCCAGGACCAGCACCTCGTAATTCAGCTCGGTCATGATGTGGGTGTTCCTTCCGGTGCGAGAAAGCTCTTGAGCAGGGCGGCAACTTCGGCGGGCGCTTCGCGGGGAGCCAGGTGCCCGACGCGCGGCAGCACCTCGAGCCGGGCGCCCGGTATGCGGTCGGCCAGCTCCTCGGCGTGGACGAGCGAGAACGCCTGATCCTCATCCCCGGCGATCACGAGGGTCGGTGCGGTGATCCGAGTCAGCGCGTCGACGACGTCGGTGCGGTTCGCCAGCACCGACCGAATGGCGCGGGACAAGCCTCGG
The DNA here is from genome assembly GCF_018613775.1 of Arthrobacter sp. ISL-69. Taxonomy (NCBI): domain Bacteria; kingdom Bacillati; phylum Actinomycetota; class Actinomycetes; order Micrococcales; family Micrococcaceae; genus Arthrobacter; species Arthrobacter sp. ISL-69. The sequence goes on along the minus strand of NZ_JAGGPO010000056.1, from coordinate 21,054 downwards.
GGGTCGAGTTGGTCGGCGACGGCGGCGAGCCGGGTCGCGACCGCGGGGTCGGTGCGGCGGGAGTGGTCGCTGAGCATGCCGGACACGACCAGGCGACCCAGTCCGCCCGGTATCCCGATTCGCACGAGGCCGGCGGACAGCCGGTCGCGCCAACGCTGGGCCACGGACATGCGGCGGGCACTGGTGTTGGACAGCACCAGCGCGATGACCCGATGCGGTGCGGCCAGCGCGACCCGCAGGCCAACGAAACCGCCCCACGACAGCCCGAGAACGGCCGCGCGGTCTACGGAGGCGGCGTCGAGGACCTCGATGGCGGCCTCGGCGCACTCCTCCATGGTGAACAGTCGCGACGCCGGGGCGCTGCCGCCAGTGCCGGGCGGGTCAACCAGCAGCGTCCGCCAGCCGAGTTCGTGCAGGCCGTCGAGCTGCGCGCCCCAGCTGGTCTGGCCATCGCTGTACAAGCTCGGCCACAGCAACGCCGCGGCGCCATCGGCGGGCCCGGCGTCCTGCACGTGGAGCGGCCCCAGAGTCGTGGTGACTTTGAGAACGCGCGCGTGTGGTGTAGTCACAGGTATCGCCCCCACCAGTCCAGGGCGGCCCGGCTGCCGGGCTCGTAGCCCTCGAAGTAGATGCCGTAGTGGGTGATGCCGGGGATGACCTGGTAGTCGACGACGCCGTCGGGAGTGTTCTTGATGATCTCCGCAGCGCGGGCCCCGTTGTCGGCGATGGGAAACATCTCCTCGTCGCCGGCGTCGATGATCAGCGTGGGGATCGTGAGGCGGTCGACCTGGCTGAGGGCGTCGTAGTGCGCCATGGTCGCCAGGTAGGGGGTTCCGGCCATGTTCGGCCACAGGTCGACGCCCTGGGGAATCGCGTCGGCGTCGCCGCGGGCGGTGTCGATCGCCCGTTTGCGGGCGAGCTCGGCGATGGGACCGCGCAGTGGCGCGATGGCGGGGACCTGCGCAACCAGGGCTTTGACCCGGTCGTCGTTCGCGGCCAGATGTACGGCGAAGCCGCCGCCGAAGCTGGTGCCCCAGAGCCCGATCCGGGCGGGATCGACGTTCGGTTCCCCTTCGATGTAGTCCAGCGCCGCGCGCAGGTTCGCAATCCAGGCGGACGGATCCACCAGGTCCCGGATGAAGCGCACCCGAGTGAGCGCCTCATTGCCGTCCTCGAGGCCGGGCGCTTCACCGACCAGTTGCAACGGTGATCCCGAACCGAACCAGCTGCTCTGGGTGAAGGTCAGCGTGATCATGCCCGCGGACGCGAACAACGCCGCGTAGCGTTCCGCGGTCAGCTTGCTGCCACCCCAGCCGTGCCCCAGCACGACCGCGGGCAGCGCGGCGTCGGGCTCGATGGTCGTCGGCCGGTACACGTCCGCGTCCAGCGCGATGCCATTGCTCCACACCGTGACCGGATGCCGCCCGACACCGTCGGGCATGACCAGCGGCGGATAGACTTTTTCAGACATGGCTGATCTCCTCCGGGGATGATTCCCGGGGCCAGGCGCCCTCGAGCGTATCCTGGTCCGTGGCCGCCGCCTGGACGCTTATCACGCGCCAGCCCTCGTCGGATTTGGCCACCTCGAAATGTGTGGCCCAGCGCTGGATCTCGGTCTCGTCGGCCGCCCGCCGCGACCAGATCACCTCGATCGCGGCGCCGACGGTGTTGTAGACGAACACGCGGCGGTCGGGCACCACGGTATGGCTGTATCCCGCCGCGCGCAGCGGTGCGTGATTCTGCTCCAGGAACCCGAGCACGCTCTCGTCGTCCAGGCACCAGAACGACCGTTCCAGGCCGGTGACGTGCAACGGGGTGCCCCAGTAGCCGTGGATGAAATCGGGCCCGTCCGCGGAGGTGCCCGCGGCGGCCGCGGCCCAGCGTGGCAGATAGTCCTCGAAGAACCACTCCGTCACCTCGGCGCGCGTGGCCGTGATCCGGTCATTAGACATGTCAGTAGTGTCCTTTCCAGCAGTCTTCGTTAGCTGCTACCCATCATTAAAGGAACTGGTGCGTTCCTTTGTCAAGGGTCAGTTGTTCAAACCGGAGATGCTGTGCGATGTTGGTTCGTGTGACAGCGGAACAACATGCCACCCCGAACGGGTCGCCGCGGGCAGTAAGCCCGGGCCGGCCACCGAAGTCCGCGGTCGCCGCCCGGCTGCGCCACATCCTCGCCGTCGCGTCGGCCGAGTTCGTGAGCCGGGGATACGCCGAGGCCAGCGTGTCGCGCATCGCCGCCGATGCCGGTGTGTCGAAGAAGACGATCTATGCCCGGTATCCCAGCAAGGAGGCCTTGCTGCTCGCGGTCACCGACGAGCTGGCGGCGCGCCTGCACGAACGGGTCATCGCCGCTATGGCCGACTCCGCCGGCGACCCCGAACACGCGCTGACCAGCTTCGGAATCCAGGTGGCGCGAATCTGGCTCGGGGCCGAAGAAATCGGCTTGTACCGGTTGATGATCTACGAGGCGGTGCGCTTTCCCCGGCTGGCGTCGGTCTACCGCGAAACGATGACCCGCTTCCGCGGCACGCTTGCCGTCTACCTGCGCGAGCAGGCCGAGCTGGGCACCTTGGCCATCACCGATCCTGATGCCGCCTCGCACCAGTTCGGGATGCTCGCCTATGGCGACGTCCGCGAGAAAGCCTTGCTGGGGGAAACCGTCACCGACGAGGACATCACCACGGTGGTACGACGGGCCGTGCATCTGTTTCTCAACGGCTATGCCGCGTCGCCGAAGGTGGGCCAGCCCGGCTGATCAGCGGTCTGTTCCTGCCAACTCGGTGGGCGCGCGCTCTTGACAAAGGAACCCTTGAGTTCCTTTACTGGAGGGAGACCCCGCACTCCAGGAGATCCGATGGACTCGCGGCGAGAGCCGCCAGCCGTTGTCGTCCGAGCCGTTGAGCCCACTGTCCTTCCTGGACGCACGTCGACCGAAAAACTCAGAAATACCTGCTGCGCTGGCGCCGTCACCCGATCGATGACGGTGGGGGTAACCGAACCACTCCGCACTGACCGGCCTGTCCGGAATTCGAAAGGAACGCCCGATGTTCATCGACGCCGAAAGTCTCGACGCGAAATCAGCGTACAAGCTGCTGATCGGCAGCGTCATCCCGCGACCCATAGCCTGGGTCAGCACCGAGTCGACCGACGGGATCGGGAACCTGGCACCGATCTCCTTCTTCACCGTCGCGGGCCGCAAACCCCCTCGGATCTCGTTGTCCATCCAGCCCCGCTCCGATGGCGTCACGCTCAAGGACAGCTTCGTCAACATGCGCGACACCGGGGAATTCGTGACACACCTGGCGACCCTGCCCCAGGTGCTTCCGTTGCACATCAGTGCGAGTGAGTTCGAGCCGGACGAGGATGAGTTCGACGCCATCGGCCTGAAAAAACTTCCGAGCCTCGCGGTGAAGCCACCCCGGATCGAGGGCGCGCCGATCGCGTTCGAGTGTGTGGTCGACCGGATTGTCCCCGCGCCGGACGGGCTCAACCACATGGTGATCGGCCGGGTTGTCCAGTTCTACATCCGCGACGACCTCTATCTGCCCAACGGGCGGATCGACACCGGTGCGGTGGCGCCCGTCGGCCGCCTGGCTGCCGAATACACGGTGGTGGACAACGCCTTCGTGCCACCACTGGACAGCGAAACCCTCGCACACTTCGCCGGCCGCCGGATGCGACGGCTCGACAAGAACGACGAGGACTACTCGATGATCGACACGTCGGAGTGGTCACCGTCGGGATCGCTCATGCGAGGCCACGAACAATGACCGATGAGACACGCGTTGTCCCCCACCAACTGGCCGGACACGTCCGCCGCTGCACGCCCTACCTCATGGGCAACCACACCATCGCCGAGCCCATGTATCGGCACAACCCCGGCGACCTGTTCACCACGCTTGGGCTCGCCGTTCCCGCCGAGCTGACCCTGAACGGGGACCGGGGGCAGTGTTCATGACGATCCCCGCTGTCAGTGAATCCGACTATGACGTGATCGTAGTCGGATCGGGATTCGGCGGCAGCGTCGCGGCGCTGCGGCTCACGGAGAAGGGCTACCGGGTCGCGGTGATCGAGGCGGGCCGCCGGTTCGCAGACGACGAGTTCGCCAAGACGTCGTGGGATCTCAAGCGCTACCTGTGGGCGCCCGCTCTCGGCTGCTTCGGCATCCTGCGCATTCACCCGCTCAAGGACATCATAGTGATGGCCGGCGCCGGTGTCGGCGGCGGTTCGCTTGTCTACGCCAACGCGCTGTACCGGCCGCCCAAGCCGTTCTACTCCGATCGGCGGTGGGCGCACATCACCGACTGGGAGTCAGAGCTGGCGCCGCATTACGACCGGGCCGACCGCATGCTGGGCGTGGTCACCAACCCGACCGTGACGCTCTCCGACGAGGTGATGCGCGCGGTCGCGGCCGAGATGCGCGTGCCGGAGTCGCACCAACCGGCACCGGTGGGGGTGCACTTCGGCGAGCCCGGCAAGACCGTCGACGATCCGTACTTCGGCGGCGCCGGGCCGCAGCGCACTGGCTGCACCGAGTGCGGGTCCTGCCTGACCGGCTGCCGTGTGGGCGCGAAGAACACCCTGGTCAAGAACTACCTCCACCTCGCGGAGCGCGCCGGCGCGAAAGTCATCCCAATGACCACCGTGGACTCCGTGCGACCGCAGCCGGACGGGTCTTTCATGGTGGACGTCCACAAGACCGGCAATCGGTCGCGGCGCCACCGCCGGAGCCTGACCGCCCCCCAGGTCGTACTCGCGGCCGGCACCTGGGGTACGCAGCGGTTGCTGCACCGGATGCGGGACACCGGTGTCCTGCCGGAGCTCTCGCCACGGCTGGGTGAACTGACCCGCACGAACTCGGAGGCGATCGTCGGGTCCAGCCGGTCCACCGCCGACCCCGAGCGTGATTTCACCCGGGGCGTGGCGGTCACGTCATCGATCCACCCGGACGAGAACACCCACATCCAGGCGGTGCGCTACGGCAAGGGCAGCAACTCGATGAGCCTGCTGCAGACCGTCGCCACCGACGGCTCGCTGCCCACGCCGCGGTGGCTGCAGGCGCTTCGGACCTTCGTGCGGGAGCCAGTCAAGTCGGTGAAGTTATCCAACGGCTACCGGTGGAGCGAGCGCACGGTGATCCTTCTGGTGATGCAGAACCTAGACAACTCGATCACCACGTTCACCAAGCGCGGCCTGTTCGGTCGCCGGAGCTACACGTCGAAGCAGGGCCACGGCGAGCCGAACCCGGCGTTCATCCCGGCCGGGCACGAAGCAAACCTGCGCACGGCCGAGCGCATCGGCGGCGTCGCGGGCGGGACGTGGGGCGAGATCTTCAACAAGCCGATGACTGCGCACTTCTTTGGCGGCGCGACGATTGGAACCTCGGCGGATGACGGCGTGATCGACCCTTACCACCGCGTGTTCAACTACCCAAATCTGTCTGTTGTGGACGGAACCGCGCTGACCGCGAACCTCGGGGTGAACCCGTCGCTGACCATCACCGCCCAGGCTGAGCGTGCCTTTGCGTTCTGGCCCAACAGGGGCGAGGCCGATCCGCGCCCCGCCCAGTCACAGCCGTACCGCCGGCTGGACCCGGTCGCCCCGGACCACCCCACCGTGCCGGCACAGGCTCCGGTAGCACTGCCGCTGCCCCTGACCCGACCCGCTTCAACTGAAAGGCCTTCGCCTTGAACCTCGCGATGAATCTTATCCGTCAAGCCGATACGAGACCCGACCGGACGGCGATCCGGCTGGATGACGTCGTGCTCAGCTACGCCCAGCTCGAGGACGCGACCCGGAAAGTGGCGGGCCTGCTGGCGGAACGCGGCGTCCAGCCCGGCGACCGGGTGGCGGTCATGCTGCCCAACGTGCCGCAGTTCGCCGTGTTGTACTACGGGATCCTGCGCATGGGTGGCGTGGTGGTGCCGATGAACCCGCTGCTGAAGGACCGCGAAATCGCGTACTACCTAGGCAACTCCGGCGCGAAGCTGATCTTCACGGCGGAAGGGTGCCGCGCCGAGGCCGAAGCCGGCGCGAAGCAGGCCGACGCCGAGGTAGTCGTGGTCCAGGCCGCCGGCTTCGCCGCGCTGCTGGCGGCGGTGACCCCGGTCCAGGGCGTCACGGAGCGGGCCGGGACCGAAACGGCGGTCATCCTCTACACCTCCGGCACCACCGGACAGCCGAAGGGCGCCGAACTCACCCACGCGAACCTGGCCCGCAACGCCGAAGTGTGCGTCGACGAACTGTTCGGTCTCACCGCCGAGGACATGGTCTTCGGCGGGCTGCCGCTGTTCCACGTGTTCGGGCAGACGTGCGGGCTCAACGCGGTCATCGCGGCCGGCGCGACACTGACCCTGCTCCCCCGATTCGATGCGGCGAAGGCGCTGGAGATCCTGGTCCGGGACCGGGCAACGATCTTCGAGGCGGTGCCCACCATGTACATGGCCCTGCTCAACCACCCTGGCCTGGCCGAGCACGACCTGTCGGCGCTGCGCATCTGCGTTTCGGGAGGTTCCGCGATGCCGATCGAGGTCATGACCGCCTTCGAGCAGGCCACCGGCGCCACGGTGCTGGAGGGCTACGGGCTGTCGGAGACATCCCCGGCTGCGTCGTTCAACCTGCCCAGCCACCGTCGCGCCGGCTCGATCGGCACGCCGATCAGCGGCGTCGAGTTCCGGCTCGTTGACGAACAGGGCGCCGACGTCGGACCAGGGGAAATCGGCGAGATCGCCGTCCTCGGCCACAACGTCATGCGGGGCTACTGGGGTAAGCCCGAGGAGACAGCGAAGGCCGTCCGGGACGGCTGGTTCCACACCGGTGATCTGGCCCGGCGGGACGATGACGGGTTCTACTTCATCGTGGACCGCAAGAAGGACATGATCATCCGTGGTGGATACAACGTCTACCCGCGTGAGATCGAAGAAGTGCTCTACGGGCATCCCGCCGTCGCCGAGGCCGCGGTGATCGGTGTGCCGCACGCCGAACTCGGTGAGGAGATCGCCGCCGCCGTGACACTCAAGCCCGGCGCCGTGGCAACTCCGGACGAGTTGAGGGAGCACGCGAAAAGCAACGTCGCCGCCTACAAGTACCCGCGGTTGGTGCACGTCCTCGAGTCGCTGCCCAAGACCGCGACCGGCAAGATCCTCAAGCGCGAGATCAAGCTCGGCTGACCCTGCCCACCCCGTGGAGCGACTAGAACAGAGCGGAGACAACATGCCCGAGGAAACAACAACGAGGACCGCACTCGAGAAAGGCGGCGTCACCCGCGTCCAGGACGGCGCGGTCGTCACCGTCACCCTGAACCGCCCCGAGAATCGCAATGCCATGCGGCCGAGCACGTGGGCCGCCCTGGCCGCGGTCGGTGCCTCGATCGGCGATGACGTCCGCGTGGTCGTCCTCCGGGGGGCAGGCGAGGCGTTCAGCGCGGGGCTGGACCGGCGGCTCTTCTCCGGGGAACGGATCGGAGACGACGCCCCAATCACCGACCTCTTCACGGCAACGCAGGAAGAGTTCGATCGCGCGGTCGCGACCTACCAGGAAGGCTTCTTGTGGCTTCGCGACCCTAATTTCATCAGCGTCGCGGCGGTGCAGGGCTACGCCATCGGCGCAGGCTTCCAGCTCGCGCTGGCATGTGACATCCGCATCGCCACGGACGACGCCAAGTTCAGCATGCGCGAACCCGCGCTCGGCATCATCCCCGATCTCACCGGCACCAAGCATCTGGTCGAAGCCGTCGGCTACTCCCGCGCACTGGAATGGACCGCCACGGCACGGTATATCGGTGCCGAGGAGGCCCTCGCGAGCGGCCTGGTCAGCCAGGTGGTGTCCCGCGACATGGTAGATCCGGCGATCGCTGAGCTGGTCAACGGTCTGACCGCACATCCGCACGGCGCCGTCACAGCCACCAAGTCTCTCCTGCTCGGCGCGGTGGAGCGAGGCTTCGAAGAACAGCGCGCCGCGGAGCGCGAGGCGCAGTTCCACCGATTCGCGGCCCTTGCCGCCAAGTAGAACCGCACTAAACGCTGAGGCGTCCCCTCGGCCCGTCAGCCAAACTCTGCCAGTTCGACACTGTCAGTTCGGCGATCGCATCACCGAGCGACCAAACCAAGGACTCGGCGGACCAGGGCCTCATCCACCCGGATGGGAAGGAGCCTCATCGGGACGACGTCTTGCAGATAGCTGTGGTGGAGGTCGTATCGCGGTGCGGGCCGGTCCGCGACGAACGCCTCGACCACCATGCCGACAACCTTTTCGACCGGATCACGTGAATGTCGAGCGGACCGAACTCCATCCGGCTACAGCTGGCCGAGCCTTTGTTGACGACCCTCCCACCCCTGGCGATGAGAGGCAGGAAAGCGCGGGTGATGTTGTGGATCCCCGACGAAATTCACGGACCGGACCTTGAGAAACGCGTCGGCGGTCAGGTCACGACGCTGCGATCATGCCCAGTCCCCGACCATGACCATCTCCTCGACGCCGGAGAGGTCTTTGATCTCGCCGGCGATGCCGGTGGACGCGGAAGGGCCGGCCGTGTTGCCCGGCACGATCCGGACCGCGCCGGGGATGCCCGTGGAACTGAAGTGATGACTCCCCGTTCTAGGCAGCAGGAGTCGCACCAGGGCGATGTATTTGAATTCACCCGATGAACGGCTCTGCGTCCTGCTGCCGCAACATAAACATGGACACAGATTCCGTCAGATTTCGCCACGCCTTACTTTCATTTCTGTTGCCGGAGGCCTTCCCCGGACTGAAAGGGAGGTCAACCCTTGATTTCCCGGGTCAGGACTTCAAATTCCTCGACGTCAAGAACCTGCAGGTGTTGCTCAGCGCTGGTTTCAGAACGGATCTTGTCCGCGGCTTGCCGGCTGTCATCGAGGCTTGTTTGGCTGTCCCATAAGGTGATCGACATCGACTTTTGAGCGTCTCCGAAGAGATAGTAGATCCCCTTGCACCCGGGAAGTCCCAGCACGCGGTTTATTGTTTCTTCTGTCGGCGCCCCCGTGTTGTCTGGGCTGGGCCGATATGTGCTGACTCTGGCTAACATGATCCCTTCCTTGGACGCTTCACCGGCGGCAGACTGCCTCCCCTCCAATGTGCTCGCCTCTTCAAACCAAGTAAGAACTCAAAAGCCTTTCCCAGTCAAGGGGGTCAGCCCGCCGTGGGGCGCCTCACTATCGACGTTTCCGGGTCCACAGCCTCCGTCCGCGGTCTGCTCGAGGGATGACGTTTCATCACGGTCGCCGCCCCCTGGATGGCAGACTTGATGGAGCAAGTCGGGTCACACCCGGGAGGCCAGGGCAGACTAGGTCGGCACATAGAGGCTCACGGGTTACAGCTAAGTCGGACGACCCCTCGGTCGCGTGTCGAATGGGCCCAGCAGCTACTGCTCCAGGCGTACAGGCACAGCAGCACCGAACACTCGGCCCCCATCCTCACCGCCATCGCCTTCATCAACTGGTGAGGAGGCCGAGGCAGCAAAGCCCACCAGTTCCTGGAACTCGCGCTCGAAGCCGACCCCGCCTACCGACTGGCAGAATTCTTTCGGACGCACGCGTAGACGTCCAGAAGCGGACAGACTGCGACCACCCGTACCTCCGGACCATCTTCGACCGCCTTCCTCGCGATGCGAGAGCATGAGAGGAATGTGGACAACGAATCCAACGCGGCCTTCGCCCATGAGGTCGCGAATCTGCTTCCTAAGAAACAGAGGACTCTAAAGGTGCGTGTCCAGTGTCTGGTCTCCGAGTGTGGTCAGGAGCAGCGTCTGAACGAATACGTGGCGACGCGTCCTTGCGTGATCTAAACAGCCAAAGCTTGCGGCGTGATCTCTTGAAGGGGCCGAAGGATGATCGGATGGAATGCTGACACCTTGCGGGCCTGTGGGGTTCGGCACTGTTACCAGTTTGCCCAACCGCAGCAGCTTGCATCACGATGAACTCGATGTTCTTCCCGGCGCGTTGTACCCGTGTCCAGGCAGACCAAGGCATCCTCCCCCCAACGACAGCGTCTGGCGTAGGAAGTCTCCCAGTCCGGGACATCGGTGTGGTAAAAAGCCGGCTCGAAGAACTCGTACTCCAGCACCCGGCGCTGCTCATCCCCAGGGCGGCGTAGATCTCCTGCAGCGACACCGCCAGTCGGTCCTGGCGTCCGCGGATGTCGTCCTGGGCCCGGGTAGTTGGTACCGTCAGCGAGCCGGATCTTCAGGTCCCGCGAGCCGGTGGCGTGCATGATCTCGATGCAGTCAAAATGCTGGTCGAGGGCCCGGCGCCGCACCGACTCGTCCGAGGAGGTCGGGGAACCAAACTTGTGGGCGATTGGAACCCAGACCGAGACCCCTTGGGGAAGGGGCCCCGATCTAGGCGCAAAGTCTGTCCGATCTGGCCGTTCAGCGCTTGCTTAGAAGTTGAACTGGTCGATGTTGTCGGCGGTGAACTCCGTGGGTTCCCCGAGCAGGACGATTCCGTTGTCACCGATGGTGAACTCTCCCATGTCTCCGGCCTTGAACTTCTCACCTTCAGCGCCGGTGATCTGGCCCGAAGCCAGAGCAGCACCCGTGTAGGCCGCGAGGTAACCAAGCTTTTCAACATCCCACAGGGCGAAGGACTTCATCGTGCCGTTCTTGACGAACTCCTTGAGCTGGCTGGGGAACCCCAACCCGGTCAGCTGGACTTTGCCCTTGTATTCCGAGCCGGCCAGGTACTGAGCGGCAGCAGCGACGCCGACCGTGGTGGGGGAGATGATGCCCTTGAGGTTCGGGTGCTGCTGCAGGAGCGCCTGAACTTCCTGCTGGGACTTCTGGGCGTTGTCGTCGCCATAGACCGTGGATACCAGTTTCAGCTTGGAGTATTCCGCCTTCTGGAGTTCCTTCTTCATCAGTTCGATCCAGGCGTTCTGGTTCGTGGCGTTGGCAGTCGCCGAGAGGATGGCGATGTCTCCGCCTTCGGCTCCGATTGCCTCGGAAATGAGTTTGACCTGCGTCGCGGCAATCCCTTCGGCCGTTGCCTGGTTTACGTAGACGTCCCGGCATTCAGGGTCGGTGTCCGAGTCGAAGGTGACAACCTTGGCGCCCGCGCTTCGTGCTTCATCAAGTGCTGAGCAAATGGCCTTCGGGTCATTGGCCGAGGTGACGATCACGTCGCTGCCCTGCTGGGTGAGGGTGTTGATATAGCTCACCTGGCTTGAGGCGCTGGCTTCGGAGGGGCCGACTTCGGAGAATTGTCCTTTGAACTCCCCAACAGCTGTCTTCCCGCCGCGGTCGGTAACCGTGAAGTATGAGTTGTTCAGCTGCTTGGGCAGGAAGGCAACCTTGAGGCCTTCCTTGAGGGGAGCGTTGGGATCCGCCGAGGCGGTGGATGCGCCGCCGCTTGCTGCATTACTGGAACCGGAGTTGACGGTGGTGCCTCCGCAGGCCGTCAGGGCAAGGGTGAGGCCGGTGGCGATGGCAAGGAAGGCCGGGGCGACCCGGCGGCTTCCTTTAGTGGTGAATTTCATGGTGAGCCTTTCGGTTTGAAACGTCGTTGTTGCAGGGGGTTGTAGGGGGTTGGCTAGGTGGTGCTGGACCTCTTGCGCTGGGTACGTCCCCAGGCAACGGCGTTGGGCGCGACGACTGCCGCGATGAGGAGCCCGCCGGTCAACATGGAGAGGGTGTCCTCGGGGACGCTGGCGAGCTGGAGCGCATTGCGCAGGATCGCGAGCAGTGCGACGCCGGCAATGACGCCGGGCAGGTTGCCCTTTCCGCCGAAGATCGAGACGCCGCCGAGGAGTACAGCCGCGATCACTGAGAGTTCCAGGCCGGTTGCGTTGTCACCTCGGGCGCTTCCGTACCGGAGCGTCCACCAGATACCGACCAGTGCGGCGACGATGCCCGATACGACGAACAGCCAGAACTTGGTCCGGGCCACCGTGATGCCAGCGAACCGCGCGGCGTCTTCGCTGTAGCCGATGGCGAACAGGGAGCGGCCGAAGCCTGTGAAGTGCAGGACGACCCCGAAGGCCAGTGCGAGGAGCAGGACGGGGATGATCCAGACAGGGATGCCGGTGGATCCGATTTTTGCCTGCAGGGCTGTGGTGACGGCACGGGGGAAGCTGGTTACGGCCTGATCCCCCAAGACCACGAAGGCCAGTCCTCGATAGAGCGCCAGCGTGCCGATCGTCACAGCCAATGAGGGCAGTCTGAGGACAGAAACCAGGAAGCCGTTGAGGGCTCCGGAGACGGCACCGAGAACGAGGCAGAGCGGGATGATGGTCTCCAGCGGAAGGCCGCCGCTCCAGAGGACGCCGAAGACGCAGCTGGTGAAGCCTGCGATGCTGGCCACCGAAAGGTCAATTTCGCCGGTCAGGATGATCAGCGTCATGGGTAACGCAAGCAGCAGGATGGGGATCATGTCAATCAGGAGGAACCCGGCATTGCGAGGTGAAGCGAATCCTTCCACGGTCAGCGACGCGAGGAGAACACAGATCAAAACTACGGCAATGATTGCAGTGTCCCAGCCCCGTAGAAAGCTAAAGCGCGAAGGTGTTGATGACGGGGCTGCCGTTGGACGTACTGTTTCAGCCAGCATGGGAATCGTGTCCTCTCAGCCGGCGCTCAGCGCGGACGGCAAGGTAGCGGTCAAGTGCGATGGAAGCCAGGATCAGTGCCCCGATCATGGCGCGCTGCCAGAAGGGGGAAACGCCCAGGACCGGCAGCGCGGACGTGATGGTGGTGAGGAGGAGCGCGCCGATGGCTGCTCCATAGACAGTTCCGACACCGCCCGCGATTGCCACCCCACCGACGACGGCGGCCGCGACGACGTTCAGTTCCAGCCCTTGGCCTGCAGTGGCATCAAGGTTTCCGTACTTCGCGGCATAGATCACCCCCGCGAGACCAGCCAGCGCGCCCGAGACGGCGAAGGCGATGAACACCTTCCTCCCCACGCCAATTCCGTAAAGCCGCGCGGCAAGCACGTCGGATCCCACGGCGTAGAATTCACGTCCTGATCGCATGTTCTTGAGATAGAGCCCAAAGACGACGACGACGACCAGCGCTAAGAGGGCAAGGTAGGGGAGCCCGAGAATTGCTCCGCTGCCTAGATCCAGGAATCCCTGAGGGAGGTTGGACGGGCTGATCTGCTGCCCTTGCGCCCAAGCGAAATCAACGCCGCGGAAGATGTAAAGGGTGCCGAGTGTCACCACCAGTGCCGGGACCTTCGCAACGGCGATAAGCGCTCCATTAATCGCGCCGAGGAGCGTTCCGATGCCAATACCGATGATCAACATCACTACGACCGGAAGTTCCGGTAACGCGATGAAGATCTTGCCTGTGGCAAAGGCGGTGAGGCCGAGAACGGAGCCGACGGAGAGATCCACATTCTTGGTGATGATGACCACCGCTTGCCCAATCGCGAGGATCACGAGGATGGAAGAGTTGAGCAGCAGGTCCTTGGTGCTCTGTACGCCAAGGAAGCGGGGGTTGACTGCGACGGTAGCCGCTATCAGAATCGCCAAGGCCAGGAAAACGCTGAATTCCCGGGAACGGGTCAAGGTTCCCAGCCAGGCCAAGGACGGCTGGCGTTGGAGGGCTAATGTGGTCACGCGAGGGTCTCCTTGTTGTGGGAATCGACTCCAGTGGCGGCGGTCATCACGGTTTCCTCGGTGGCTTCGCTGCGGCTCAGTTCGGCGGTGATGCGGCCTTCGTGCATGACGAGCACGCGGTCTGACATGCCGAGGATCTCCGGGAGTTCGGATGAGATCATCAGGACCGCGAGCCCGGTCCCCGCAAGCTCAGAGATGAGGCGGTGAACTTCGGACTTCGTGCCGACGTCGATGCCACGGGTGGGCTCGTCGATGATGAGGACCTTCGGTCCTGTCGCAAGCCATTTGCCCAGGACGACTTTTTGCTGATTTCCTCCGGAGAGCGTCGAGATGGGCGAGTCGGGGGCTCCTGCTTTGATCTGTAGCTTCTTGGCCCACTCGTTGGTGGCTTCGGCCTCGGATCTGTTGGTTAGAAGGCCGAAGCGACTCAACCGTTGGCGCAGTGTAAGCGTCAGGTTGCGGCTGACGTTCAGTTCCATGACCAGGCCCTGCTTGCGCCTGTCTTCGGGAACGAATCCGATGCCAGCAGCCATGGATGCCTGGGGGGAGAGCGCTTTTAGCGGCTGGTTCCGTACAATCACGTCACCGGCGTCGTACTTGTCGATACCAAAAATGGCGCGGGCGACTTCCGAACGGCCTGCACCCACGAGACCGCTTAGTCCGACGATCTCACCGGCCTTGACGTTGAATGAGATGTCGTGGAAAACACCCTTCCGGCTCAGATTCCGGACTTCGAGGGTGACGTCCCCGATTTCTGCCTCCTGCTTGGGGAAGAGTGAGGCAACATCGCGCCCGACCATCTGTCGGATGACCTGATCCACTGTGAGTTCAGAGGCCGGTGCGGTGGCGACGTGGGCTCCGTCGCGCATGACCGTGATCCAGTCAGCAAGGGCAAAAACTTCCTCAAACCGGTGGGAGATGAACAAGACTGCCGCTCCGCCGGCCTGGAGCGTGCGGGTAACGGCGAACAACCGCTCCACCTCGACCCCACTCAGGGCTGCTGTCGGTTCGTCCATGATCAGGACGCGCGCGTTCAGGGAGATCGCCTTGGCGATTTCGACCACCTGCTGGTCGGCGATGGAAAGACCTTGTGCGATGCGGTCGGGATCGATCTTCACGCCAAGCTGGCTGAAGAGATCCAGGCCTAGGCGCCGCATGGCCTTTCGATCGATTCGCCGGAACGATCCCAGAGGCTGGCGGCCCATGAAGATGTTTTCCGCGACGGTCAGATCCGGAAACATCGTCGGTTCCTGGTAGATCACGGCGATGCCGGCTTCCCGCGCATGAAGCGGGTCCCGGAAGGATACCTCTTCGCCGTGCAGGAATACTTGGCCGCGGTCCTGCTCGTGAAGACCGGCCAGAGTCTTCACCATGGTGGACTTACCGGCGCCGTTTTCTCCGACGAGGGCCGTGACTTGGCCGCGGTGGAGGCGCAGATTCGCTCCTTGCAGGGCCTTGACGGCTCCGAATGACTTGTGGATATCCCGTAGTTCCAAGACGGGAACGAGGTTATCGGCGGCAGCCGGGCCGGGGTGGTCGACGTCGTAGGACTCGGTGTCGTCCATGCCGTTACTCCTTTGTAATGAAACGATTCATTTGTGAACCTCCCCACACCGTAGGGCACGATTCGGAGGTGTGTCAAGGAGCACAAAAAAGCGTTTTGATTCGATTCAATTGGGAAAGCGGTTTATCGACGTCGCAGGGGCCTGTTCCCAGGGTCAAGCACGTAGCTGCGCCCATCTTTTTGGTGGAACACCGTGCGTATCTCCCCAAGCTTGAGGACCTGGGCCCGGCAATGCCGGGCCCAGGTCCTGCGCTTCTACTTTGCTAGTCCGACAGGGGTCTTCGCCCTATTTCAGCTTGAACAGCGCTTCCAACGTCGAGCCATCTGCTCCCTGGGCGCTCAGTCGGTAGCAGTCCCCGGCAGACTTGGGTGTCTTCCAGTTGTACTGGAACACTCCCTCAGATGTGTTGTAGGACAGCCCGGCAGCAGAGGTGGTAACGCTCTCGACAGCATCTGTTGGGGCGTCGGCCACGCATGAGACCTTGGTGGCCTTGACCGCCTTGACTGCGTCGGTCGTGATCTTCTCCTCGGTGCCAGCGAAGACTTCGAACTTCATAGGCACCGTTGAGCCTCCTTTGGCCACGTTGACAACGCCATTCATATCGACGGGCTCGAGGAAGCCGTTCAGCGTCCATGGGAGGACGGTGTAAGTACGGGACTCCTTGGTAGAATTCCCGGACCTGTCGGCTGCCGTGGCTGTCAGCGTGTGCTGCCCGACGGCCGTGTCGTAGCCTGTAACGGCACATTCCGCGGGTCCCGACTCCTCATCCACTGCTGAGCATGTCGGTGCCGCGTGGACGCTGCCCCAGACCCACTGGCTCCCGTCTTCCGGACCAGCGTCCCATGTGAGCGCCGGACCCTTCGTGTCTGCGGGGGCCGCACTGATCGCCCACAGGTCTGCGATGGAGGGGTCGAAATAGAGTCCCGGAGGATTACTGTCCGGATACCGGAACTCAACCGTTACCGTGCCGTCGTTGTCCACAGCAGTTGCTTCGTCGACGAGGATCTCGTATTTTGAGGTGCCCGCGCCGGGCTCAGTGCGCGTCATGTGAACATGTTTGACCAGCGTGCCATCGACGTACACCTCGTAGTCCTTGACCCCTGGAGTGAACCAGGTCTCCTGCATCCGCAGGAGGAACGGCTTCCCGGCCGGCACCTTGACCTTCGCCGAGTACCGAGAGCCTGGGAACTGGTTGTGAGAGTATCGGCGGGTCAGGCCGGCTTCGACGCTGGTTCCACTGCTGGGAGAGGCCTCGACACCGTGCTGGTTCTCCGACGTCGCTTCGCCGAAGTCCACGTAGTCCGTCGTCGACTCGGTGGGCGGCACTGAAATGCTGTTCGCCTTGAACGAGTATGTTCCGGAACCGACGGTCACCACCGTGACTGACTTGTCGTCGTCGTAAGCGATCTTCTGGATCCCGTTACCAGTGGCTAACGGATTGCCCGATTCGCTGACCTGGAACGGGTGATCCGATGGGATGCGTACCTGCGAGGTGGTGTTCATCGGAACAGTGACATTCATGGTCAGGCCCTCTGCGGTCTTTTGCCAGGAATTCGACAGCTCTCCGTACACGGTCTCAAGCGTGCCGTCTGCTGAGTTCAGCCCGCCGCCGGGATGCGGTTCGATTATGCTGCTTCGGTATCCGGGCTCATCGATCTGGATACCGCCGATGTTACGGTGCATCCAGTCGGCCACGGCTCCATAGGCATAGTGGTTGAAGGAATTCATGTCCACCGGGCCGAAGGAGCCGTCAGGCATGATCGTGTTCCAGCGCTCCCAGATCGTGGTGGCACCCTTCTCGATCTCGTAACCCCACGATGGGTAGTCCTTGTGCTGGAGCATCGTGTAGGCGAGGTCGTCACGCCCGATGTTGGTGAGCGCGGGCAGCAGCCACGGCGTGCCAATGAAGCCGGTGCGCAGGTGATAGCCCGTCTGGGCCAGCTTCGCGACGAACTTCTCCCCGACCTTGCGTTCCAGGATCGGGTCGGTGACCAGCCCCTCACCAAGAGCAAGGGCATAGCCGGTTTGAGAATTTCCCAAGACCGTGCCGTCTGATGCGACGTACGCCTTGGTAAACGATTCGCGCACGGCCTGGTAGAGATTGGCGTAGTCTGCCGCCTCGTCGTCGCGGCCGATGGCCGCGGCCATCTCTGCCATCATCTTGACGTCCAGTGCCCAGATCGCGGTGCCCAGGACTCCCTGGTTTGTCGGATCGTTGAGATGCAGCCAGTCGTTCGTGAAGAACGACAAACGCCCGGTTTCCAGGTTGTCGGCACCTGCGGAAGTGCGGGCGTAGGCGAAGAACTTGTTCATCGCCTCGTAGTTCTCACGGACGATCTGGGCATCCCCGGTAGCCTTCCATACGGCGTGGGGCACTGTGATGGTGGCGTCTTCCCAGCCGACGGCGCTCATGTCAAATGCGCCGTTGGTCGATGGAACGACAGCCGGGAGACCGCCATTGGGCTTCTGTTCGTCGCGAACGTCGGTCATCCACTTGCCCAGGAAGCCTCTGGTATCACTGAGATAGCTTGCCGTCGGCGCGAAAATGCTGATGTCACCGGTCCAGCCCAGTCGCTCGTCGCGTGCCGGTGTGTCGGTCGGGATCGACAAGAAGTTGCCCCGGGCACCCCAGGTCACGTTGCTGTGCAGTTTGTTCAGCATCGCGTCGGAGGTCTTGAGGTAGCCTGTCCGAGGCAGATCGGACCCCAGCACCACGCCCTTGACATTATCCGCCGTCGGAGCCTGGCCGAGGCCTGTGATCTCGATGTACCTGAAACCGTGTTGGGTGAAGGTCGGCTGGTAAGTAACCGTGCCGTCCGTGGCGAACGTGTAATAGTCCGTGGCCAGGGCCGCCCGAAGGTTGGCTGTGTACATCGTGCCATCGGGGTTGAGAACCTCCGCGTGCCGAAGCCGGACGGTCTCGCCGGCCTTGCCGGTTATGGTCACGCGCGGGACACCCACCATGTTCTGGCCCAAGTCATAGATCTTGACGCCCGGACTTGGCTCCGTAATCGCAACAGTACCGAGCAAATCGGTCTGACGGACTGGCTCATCCGGCTGCGGCGAGAGCTTGGCCGTGTCTGAGCTCCGCTCGATAACGGGTTTCCAAGTCGCCTCATCGAAGCCCGGGCGGTCCCACCCTGGCTGCTCGAGTGCTGCAGAGTAAGTCTCACCCAGCTGGTTATCTGTCGCCACAAACGGCCCTGGTGCCCACTTCCACGAAGAGTCAGTATCGACCCACTGGGTGCTCCCGTCGGTGTAGGTGACCTTGAGCCGCGCCACGAGCGCGAGGTCCGAGCCGTATTGCGCCTTGCCGGCCAACCCGACTTTGCCTGCCCACCAGCCGTCGCCCAAGGATGCGCCGAACGCGTTGTCCCCCTGCTGAACAAGTTCGGTCACGTCATATGTCTGGGATTGGATGCGCTTGGCGTACTCGGTGTAGCCGGGCGCCAGTACCTGGTCGCCAACGCGCTTTCCGTTGAGGGAAAGTTCGTAAATGCCGTGGGCCGAGGCGTAGATGCGCGCACTCTTGACCGTCTTTGCCGCATCGGTCGAGAATCCCTTGCGAAGCAGCGGCTCATACTCCGAAGGACCGTTCAGCAGAGCGTCAGATGTCCCGGCGATCGTGACCTGTCCGCCAGAGAATGTGCCCGCGGTGAACGGGTTGGTACCGAAATCCGGACTCGCCAGTACGGTGCCATCGGCCTTCGTCACCTTCAGTGAGCTAATGGTCACTGACTCCGCGCCGAAGGTGCGGTATCCGGTGCGTCCCCAGCTGAACTTCGTCGCCGTCCGGGTGTCGACCAGTTTTCCGTCGAGCACGGTTTCGATCGTATTCCCGGCCAGCCGGAAGGACACCTCGTGCTGACCCGCGAGGAGACCTGCTGCGGTGAAACCAAACGGCCGAAGATCGACTTCAGCCAGCAAGCTGTATGCACCGTTCACCCGAAGATGCGGACGCAACATTGGCACACCGGTGCTCACATTGAGCTGCCACATGTAGGCGTTGTTTACGTCCTGTGTCCGAAGGAACGTGCCGAACGCCGTGCTGTTCAGCTTGAATTGCTGAGTGGCCGTGTAGTCGGTCCAATCCTGATAAGACGGCGTCGGCTTGCCCACCCATCCTGCGGAGCCCCAGTCGCTGGCCGACAGAAGGCCGGTCTCGAGCCAGGCTGGTTGGCTCCAGTCGCTCGCCGTCCCCTTGTCATCCCACACACGGACGCGCCAGTAGTACCGAGACGCTGCCTGCAGCGCAGGCCCTGCATATTCGACATCGACCTGCTGGGAAGTTGTTACCCGACCGGACGTCCACACATCAGAGGCCCCTGCGGAGGAGCCGACCTGGAGTTCATAGGCCGACTGCGTGGCGCCCCGACGGGGTGTGGCCGACTGCCAGCCAAAAGACGGGTTTTTGCCTGCTATTCCCAAGGGATTCACGCGGCCATTCGTGGTCAAGCCGTCCACCGCGATGGCCTCGGAGGCGACTTCAACGGTCACAGCGGCCGCGGCTGTCGGCACAAGTACCCCTCCAAGAGACACTGCAACACAGAGTAGTAGGGCGGGCAGTTTGGGCCCCGGTCGGTGTCTGGTGCGCTGGAAGGCGAGTAATTCATTGGACATCGGCGCCATTGCCTTTCAAGTTTGCCGATCCGGAGCGAGGCCGCGGTCGGGTTGATACGTTTCAATAAACGTCGGCACACTTTATCGTGAGCGTAATCACTCAGTCAACGGGCCTCTCTCAGTTGGACACCACCCGATGCATCCGCTGCTGGTGGCACATTAAACGGACGGGCCAGACCCACGGCTCCGTGGCGGTTTCAGGGGGCGTGGTCACCACCTACCGTGCCCTCTCGGACAACGGCTCCGACTATGTCTCCGACCTGAAGGAAAGTGCACTGGCCCATCTGCCCTCAGGTGTTTTCTGTCATCGTCGGCGACATCGCCTACGAAAGAAGAGCTGGCCCGGACACGTGAACGCCCCAGGACCAGCCCCTTAAAAGGACTTAGTTCAGCAGTCTCCTAATCAGGCGCCGACTGTATGCGTCATGAATGCCACAGCCGACGTCCTCCATCATGCCGTGGAATGAACGCCGGCGGCGGGCGTCTGCCTTTAGATGACGTTGACGGTGTCGAGGTAGAGCGCGGCGAGCTCGGTGTCGCCCGCGAGCTCGACGTCTGCGTCTCGCCAGGAGGAGCGCTGCGTTCCCCAGTCGGGGAACGTGATGGCCGGGGCGGTGATGCGGGCCGCCGGGGTGCGGGAGCCGGCTGCGGCGAGGCCGTCGGCGTCGATCCACCAGGTGCGGCCGCCGGGGCCTGTGAGTGTGAGGGTCAGTCCGGCGTCGATTCCGGGTGCCGGGGATTTCGCGGTCTGGTTGCTGAGCACCGCGGTCATCCAGTCGAGCACGGCGCGCATCCGGTTCGCGTCCGTCGGAGGCGTCGGCAGTCCGAGGGCGGGGGCCATGTCGTGGCGGAGGTGGGTGTGCAGGTCGAAGACCAGGGCGCCGCCGACGAGCAGCGCCATCGGGAATTTTCCGAGCTCGTTCAGCCCCATGGGCACCGCGCGCATCGGGGTGTGCCGGACGAAGGCGAGCATGCGGGCCGAGGTGCGGGTGGCGGTCTCGAACTCGGCCATGACCT
This sequence comes from Arthrobacter sp. ISL-69, assembly GCF_018613775.1. Lineage (NCBI taxonomy): Bacteria > Bacillati > Actinomycetota > Actinomycetes > Micrococcales > Micrococcaceae > Arthrobacter > Arthrobacter sp. ISL-69. Next base: position 280 of record NZ_JAGGPO010000056.1, on the reverse strand, counting down.
GCTGCCGGCTCCACGCGCGGCGCACCTGCACGGGGCCCTCGTTGACGGCCTCGAGGCTCGGCTGGCGGGCGGCTTGGAGGCCGGCGGGGCTGTACATGTTGTGGGCGGTGGAGCCGATGTGGCCGACCATGTCGGCGATGCTCCAGCCGGCGGCCTTGCTGGGCGCGTTCCACTGGGCGGTGGTGAGGGAGTTCGCGAATTCGAGCATCACGGCGCTCTCGGTGCGGAACGCGGCGTGGAGGTTTTTCAGGTCGGGGGCGGGGAGGCGGTTGGCCATGTC
>NZ_JAGGPO010000055.1:0-14122 GCF_018613775.1 Arthrobacter sp. ISL-69 | reverse complement strand
CGAAGGCCGCGAAGTGGGCGACTCCACCACCCTGGCAGACAACACCATCATGCAAACCATCACCGATTCCCTTCAGGTGCGCAAATGAGGCCAGCCGCCCGGAGCGCGGCAGGGGCTTCGCTGCCCTCACCGGGGTCGATCCGCGCAGCGGCGGTACCTGCCAAATTCAGACCGACCTACCCGGAGGTGTTTGTAAGTGAAGGACACGCCTCAGGTCCAGGAATGGTCTGCACCGGAGAGTTCGTTGGTCTCGCCGGAGCGCTCGTGGACGTCTATCTCCACGACGACTTCCACCGGCGGGGCATCGTTGAAGACGTCATGCCCGACTCTTCCGGCCTGTGGATCGCCGCCCAGAGTCCCTATTCCCGCGAGTTCATCGACAAGGCGAGCGGATATACCGTGTGGACCGGTCACTGGACCCTGCTGAATCCTGCCGCTATGGCAGCGCCCGGGTGAACTATCTGGAGATACCCCGCGCGACCCTTGCCGCGCCAACATGAGGCCAGCCTGAAGAAGCTCCGGCAGGCTCTGTTCGCCGCCGTGGGTGGGCGCCCGCGACAGCCTTTCGCGGAAACTGCACCCAACCCCGAGCTTCTGTGGATGGCCGCCGGGCGTCCGGCGGCCAGGTGGGGCGTGTTCGGACAATCCCACGCTGTCCGCCCGACCTGCCTATGACAGCGCCACTCGCGCCGTTCTCGCGTCTGCACATAGCCGCTGACGGCGACGGTATAGCCGGCATGGCCGTGTTGGGTGACCAGGATGCCGTGGCGGCGTTCCGTCTTGAAGTGTTCGCGGGCGATCTCCACCGCAGTGTTCAGGTCGTTTTCGACGGTGGTCGGGTCGTGGGCGGAGATTTCCAGGACGAGGTTCGAGTGCGCTTGATCATCGTGGTCTCTTCCCGATGGGATCTACCGGGCCTCTCAGCGGCATGGGCTTCCAGAACCCGGGCAAACCCGGAGGGCGGAAAGCGGTGGTTCGTGCCCGGCATTCTCTGATGGGGCGGGTGGCCGGTCTTGTGAGTGATTTAGTACCGCTCTGAATTGTCATGCTCCACCGCCACCGTGGCTGCAATCCAACCGTCGGCCGCGATCGAGCACCGCCATACGGGGCAACGAGCAGGCTGGGAATCAACGAAGGTCATGGCGACTTGTTCCTCCTTTCCATGCATCCCATGTAAAAACAGATAGGAACACGCATGACCAGACGACGGCCCGAATTGGTTCTTAGCGGGAACGCTCGACGCACGCCGCCCAACGCCGGTCGAGGTGCGAAATCTCCACTGCAGTGCCCTCCTCCGCGGCTTCCGGGTCGACCCAGGCGAACGCGAGGAAATGACCTGAGCCGGGATCCTCGGCGGAACTTGTGACGAACCCGACCACGGAGCCGCCCTTCGATACCGGTTCGCCCGGGACGATGGCGTGGAGATCGCTGCGCATTCTCAGGCGTACGAGGAGTCGGTGCCCAGCACGCGCGCCCTCACCGGTGAAAGGGCCGGCAAGGCCAGCTTCAACGGCGGTGTCCCGGGGGCCGTACTCAACACCGAATGCAGGTACTCCGTTGGCGATCCGCAATGCGGTGAATGCTTCGTCGCCGACGAGGGCGATCCCATGCTGTGCACCGGCTTCAACAAGGAGATCCCAGAGGTACAGTCCGTGTTCTGTGGCCGCATACAGTGTCCAGCCGCCCAGACCTGAGGCGGTTTCTGCCACGACGCGGGCCGGAACGCCTCCGACGTCGAGCACTGGCGTCCTGGGTGAGTTCGCCGCGGGGGCGGCACCGCGCGTGACCGAACCGAGAACTGTTGCTGCATCCGGACCGATCAGCGCCAACGCGGTTGTCGCTGACGACAAATCGGAAACGGTGACCGTGTCCGAGTGCGGAGTCTCCCGGCGGAGGTGCCAGACGTCCTCGGGGCTGCTGCCGATGACGAGAAATGAGTCGTCAGCAGTCCGCAAAACTGTCAGAACAGCTGCGATACCCCCGGACGGACTCTTCAGGTGGGCGTGTGCTGAACCGTTGACCTGCAAAGTTACAGCTGAGCCGAGGATTTCATCCAGATGCTTCCCGGCATCCTCACCGCGGACTTCGAAGACGCTGACAGCTCCCCTGTCGACGAGCCCAACGCCGCTTGCGGCCTGGCGCGCCTCGGCAGAAATGGACGGAGACCATCCGTACGTCCCCCATGCGTCCCGCGGCACTCCTGGCTGATTCGCCTTGGTAGTGCCGTACCACAGGGGACGCTCCCAGCCGCCCTGTGAGGTCCCGAACTCTGCCTTCAGGGCTTCCTGCCGAACATAGAAGGGCGTTGTGGCGAACTTCCTCAGTTGCTTCGTCTGGTTGCGCGGGTGGCTGATGTCGTAGACCTCGTCGTAGTTCTCGCTGGCCCGCGCAATGCTGGCGCTACGCGTCAGGTGTGCTTGATCGAAGCGACGGAAGTCGAGGCTCGTCGTGTCAACGCCGGGATCTCCGGTCGCAATCCAGTCAGCCAGGACGCCGGCCACGCCTGCGGATTGGGTCAGCCACACGGATTCGCCCAGCCAAAGTCCCCTGATGCCCGGGACCTCCCCGAGGAGCGGGTTGCCGTCCGGAGTGAACGAGAAGATTCCGTTGTATCCCTCCGCTGGTTCGCAGCTGTTCGCCTCCGGGAACAGCCGCCTCAGTTCGGTCCACCCGTCCTTGAGATCGTTCCACGTCAGGGGATGGATCGCGGGTTCGATCTGCGTTTGGGCAAAGTCCTCGGGACTGGCGATCTCGGACTGGTCCACGGGGATGACGCGGTGCTCGTAGGTTCCCCACAGAATTCGCTCTCCGCTCTGGCGGAAGTAGGAACCGGTGGCCTGGTGCCGCACCATGGGCCGGTCAATCTCCACCTCGTCGCCGAACCCGGCAAGCGCATCATGATTCATGACTCAGGCGGCCTCTTCCCGGACTGCCGGAACGTGAACCCGCAAGCGACGGCGGTGGGCGGCGTCGGAGCAGGCGAGAAGCACATTGAACTACGCAGGTTCAATATGTGCCAGGTAAATCACGTTTTCTCGCGCGACGAATTCTCAAGTTGCATAGGAGCGGCGGTGCTAACTGCCGTCCCGCACGTCCGAGAGTGTTTGGCTCGTGAAGAGGATCTCGTCGAACCTCGCCACGCAACTCTCACCCATCGGGGCTTGGGACAAGAACCCGACGTGGACTGGCTTGTGCGTGGCCAACCGGAAAAGGCGGACGAAGCTCCATTTCTTGCCGTCGGAGGACGAATGGAAGGCCCATGCCGGGCCCAGCCGGCTCACGCGCAGGTAGGCCCATGGATCTGCAACAACAGCCGAGTTGCTGTCGTCCGAGTAGTCGTTGGTCACCACGCTGACCACCATGGCCTCCCCCTGGGGAGAGTATTCGAAACAGAGCTTGGCCCAGTGATTCTGATCCGCCCACAGACTCAGCGCCCCGGCGTCGAACGTCGTCCGAGGCGACTCCACCCTGATCCTGGCCGACAGAGAAAAGGAGGTCGGCGCCGTGAAGCCAAGTGCCGATGCACGGTGCTGCTGCTCTCCGCCGAGGGAATCGTTACTCCAATCAACTCCTGGCGCGGCCGTCAGCGTCAGCGTGGAATCGGCGTGGTTGTATGCCGCTTTGCTTTCGACGGCCGTCCACGTCAAAGGTGGGAGCCCTGCGGCTTCGGGGGTCATGGCCATACTCCTTGTTTCAGTTTTGAGCCGTTGTCACTGCTGATGCAGCGAGAGGGCCAGTGGCGTTTTCGCCGTTCTAGCCCTCTCGCCCGGTGCGTGGTTGTCTATTTGAGGATGAAGTTGGCGGTGAGTTTGGTTTCGTCCTGCGCGGTCATGGTCACTTGGAGGCAGGATGCTGCCCTCTTGGGCGTCTTCCAGTTCTGCTGGAAGTACCCGTCCTCGTAGGTCAGGCCCGCCACATCGGTCGTGACGGTTTCGATCTCATCGGTCACCGTTCCCGGGCCCGGGCAGGCCACGGTCGCGGAGGTGAATGACCTGACCTTGGTCAGATCGGTCAGCTCGGTCGCCCCGTCGAACAACTCAAACTTGAACGGAACAGTGCTTCCGCCCTTGACCGTATTCCAGACCCCTGCCATGTCCACCGGTGCCGTGAAACCTGTAACGGTCCAAGGCAGAACGGTGTACGTCAGGTCAGCGGTGCTGACGTTACCGGCGTTGTCGGTGGCCGTAGCGGTGTAGGCGTGCTCCCCCACGGCGGACCCTCCGCCGGTGACCGCGCACGAGGCCAGGCCCGAGACCGCGTCCGCGGCGTCACACGTCGGTGCTGCCGCGTCGTGGCCAAACGTGTAGTCACCGGTGGGACCCCCGACCAAGGCCACGGTCGGGGCGGTCGCATCGATGCGGATGGTTTCTGCACCGCCGGAGTTCTCCACGGCGACCCCGTTCACCACAGCCCGGTAAGACAGGATCGTCTCCCCGTCCCCGAACACCTGAACAGGTGCAGTGTAGGGCTGCCACTCACCCTCACCAAGGCGGTACTCAATACCGGCCTGCGCACCCTCATTCAACGTCAGCGAAACACTCGCCAGCCCAGAACGCCAGCCAGCAGCATTCGGAACAGCACCGGTAACCGTCGACGTCACCTTTGGTGCGGTAGCCGTTGCAGGGTCCTTTACGAGTTGCCATTGCTGGGAGCCGTCGGTGGTGGCGTTCTGCAGCGTCAGCGGCGCCCCCGCCGATGCTCCTGTCAGGTACGCGCTCGTGTTCTTGGCAGCCTGGAACGTGTAGTAGCCGTCGGGTGCCTGCTTGACGTTCCAGAGTCCGCCGGCCGTGTTGTCCACCCACTGCCCGATCCGCTGGCCGATAGTGGCGTTGCCGGTCCAGATAGCCGCTTCACGGCCGCCTGCCTTGTTCAGCAGGGTCGACTTTCCATCGGCCTTGGTAACCAAGTGCCAGTACTGGGTGTCAGGTTTTGGCGTCGCGCCCAGGTCTTCGAGCCTGACATCGGGTATATCGGCGTTGCCGATGTTTGCATCGGTGGTGTTGCCGCCGGTTCCCATGATCTGGCCGGTCTTGCGGTTTATCAACCGGTAGTACGCGCCCTTGGAGTGCCCGAGGTCAACGTCTGCGTGGCGGATGATGGCCCCAGCGGTGGCTCCGCCCCAAGTTCCCTGCAGGATATGGACTTGGCCGGTGCCCTTGACGTACTGCAGGTTCCGGCTGTAGCCGCCACCGAGCGGGGTCTGGTACCTCGTCCAGACGCCGTCGCTGCGTCCACTCTCGTCAACCCAGACGGAGCCGCTTCCGGAGGCGTTGTATACCAGGCGGCCATCGGGAAGATTGATGACCACGGGGCTGCCGCCCCATGACAGTCCGCGCGAACCACTCGCGAAGGGCAGGAGGCCCTGCTTGCCGTCTGCCCGGCTGATCTCTTCGCCGTCTACGTCGCCATCAGCGTAGAACTTCAGCGGGTCATTGGCCATCTTGAACCGGACGTCGGCGCCGCCTCCCCAGTACTCATAGGTGATGAACCACTTGCCGTCGGTCGTGGGAACGACATTCGTCATGCCCGGACGCCCGCCTCCAATGTAGGTCTTCGCGCCGGAGGTCACATTCTTTCCGGCGATGTCGACGACGGGAGCGCTCCACGCTGCACTGGAGCCGTCCCACGTCTTATGGGCGAGAATTTGCGTATGGGGGTCCTCGGCCGTGTCGTTGTCCGGGTCCAGGACCGGCACACCGGTCGCCGGATCGTAGCCAAGGTACTCGTTCTCATCAGAGTAGTACGCAACAAGCATCCCGTTATGGACCATCAGGTAGGGCTCCCACACGGGGTCCACCTGACGGTAAGTGTTGGCTTTGGCGACGTTCACCCCGGTAGCGCCGGCGCTGCCACCCTGCCAGCCACCGGTCGCGATGACGTTGACGACCTTCCACGTGGCGCCGTCGTCAATACTGGAGTACAGGGCGATGGCCATGTCCTGCCGGTCCCCGTCGTTGGTGGGGACCCAGTTCGGGTCAGCGGCCTTGTGCTCCGTGTAGTAGCGGTCCTCACCGGACACCACCGTTGCCAGCAGCAGCGTGCCGGCGGTCAGGTTGCCCACATTCTCCGGCAGCGTGTAGAGGTAAGGGTTCGTCCAGTTGCTCGTGTATTTGGCATATTGCGGATCGCTGGACAGGTACGCCGGAGCCTTAACCTCAGCAAGCGGCTGCCACGATGTTCCGTCATCCTCGCTCTTATAGATCGGCATCGTCTGGCCGGTGGCTGCACCGGATGAGGCCACGACCGTTGACTTTTCGAAGGCTGCCACAAGACGGCCGCTGGGCAGCTGCGCGGATTTTGGGTAAACCGCACAGTTGCCCCGGCCCTTAAGACATTTTTCGTTGTCCGGCAGCTGATACAGGATTCCGCCTTCGGGCGCGTAGGCCTGCGCTGCGACAACCGGTCCTGCAAGCATTGCGGCTGCGGCGACGACGGTCCCGAAAAACTTCCATGGACTTCTTTTGTTCACGGCCCCTCCTTTGGGGATTGTGGTTAGGTCGCAGCCGGGACTGCAGTCCAGTTGCGATGAGGGTAAATGTGCACGGATGCACCGCCGGGACCGTCTCAGATGGGACTTGACAAGAGCGTTCCCGACGCCAGCGCTAGTCACGTGAACCGGGACAGATAAAAGTCCAGATCCATTGAACAACTGGAGGGGCCGCTCAACGGAGCCGGAGGTCTTGCGTTCCTGCGGGGGCTGTTATTCCTTGACGCCGCCGGTGGTGAGCCCGGCCTGCCAGTACCGCTGCAGCACCAGGAAAGCGACGATCAGCGGAACGATGCTCACCAAGGACCCTGTGATGACCGTGGAGAACAAGGCCTGGGCACCGCCTCCGGCCGCGCTGGCCGACTGCTGCTGGGCCAGTCCCACCGTCAGCGGATATAGGGACGAGCTGTTAAGCATGATCAGCGGCAGGAAATAGTTGTTCCAGGTGGCCACCAGGGCGAACAGGAACACCGTGACCACGCCGGGGCCAAGGAGCCTGAAGCCCACCTGCCAGAAGATTCGGAATTCGCCGGCGCCGTCCACCCTGGCGGCTTCGATGAGGGAATCCGGGATCGCGTCTGCTGCGTAGACGCGCATCAGGTACACGCCGAACGGGCTGACCAGGGAGGGCAGGATCACGGCCCAGGGGGTGTTGGTCAGGCCCGCACTGTTGAACAGGAGGTACGTGGGCAGGGCCAGGGCGGTCAACGGGATCATGATGGCGCCGAGGTTGATGCTGAAGAGCAGCTTGTCGCCGGGGAACTTGTACTTGGCGAACGCGTACCCGGCGGCGGTGGCCAGGACCGAGGCCCCCACCGCGCTGAGGCCGGCATAGAGCACGGTGTTCAGGACCCACTGGAGGAACAGCCCGTTCCGGACCGTGAACACAGACACCAGGTTCTCCCACAGCGCAAACCGGTTCCCGAACCACAGGCCGAACGTGGAAAACAGATCCGAGTTGTCCTTGGTGCTGGCGATCAGCAGCCAGAACAACGGGAGGACGAAGTAGCCGGCGCAGAGCCACAGCAGGACCGTCAGCAGTGTGCTGCGTTCCATGCCGCGCTGGCGCTTCGAGGGGCGGGGCTTCTCCGTGCCGGGAACGGCCGTGGGGGTCACACGGGGTGCGGTGCTGGTAGTCATGGCATGCTCTTTCGCTGCTTGCGTTCGGCGCGCTGGGTCTGCAACTGCACCACGTAGGAGATCACTGCGATGACGGCGCCCAGCAGGAACGCGATGGCGGCCGCATAGTTGACGTCCTGGTTTACGAACGCGAGGTTGTAGGCGTAGTAGTTGGGTGTGAAGCCGTTGGAGATGGCGTCGGGCGCAATCGAATCCAGGAGGCTGGGCTCGTTGAAGAGCTGGAACGTGCCGATGATGGAGAAGATGACCGTAAGGATGATCGCCGGGCGGATAGCAGGGATCTTGATGTTCCAGGCGATCCGGAACTGGCTGGCGCCGTCGATCTCCGCTGCCTCGTAGAGTTCGCCCGGGATGCCGCGCAGCGCCGCGTACATGATGATCATGTTGTAGCCCACGAACTCCCAGGTGACGATGTTCATCATGGAACCGAGCACCGATTGCGGGCTGAGGAAGTCCGGCGCCGCCATCCCCAGCGCCTGGAAGATCTGGGCGAAGGGTCCGAAGTCACGTCCGTAGAGGTAGCCCCACATGAGTGTGGCCACGACGCCCGGCACGGCGTACGGCATGAAGTACAGCAGGCGCAGGGCCTTGCCGCCGCGGACCCTGCCGCTGTCCAGCGCGAGGGCCAGGAACAGGGCAACGCCCAGCATGATGGGGACCTGGACCAGCAGGAACAGGCTCATCCGGCCCACCCCGCCCAGGAAATCGGGATCGCTGAGGGCCTCGGCGTAGTTGGCGAGGCCGGCGAAGGAGAGGCCGCCGATGAGCTGGCTCTTGAAGAGGCTCAGGTAGCCGGCGTAGCCCAGGGGAACGATGAGCATCGCCATGAAGACGAGGAAGAACGGAAGGACAAAAAGATATGCCGCCCTGGTTTGGGTGCGGCTGGACGCTGAGGCTCGCCGCCTGCGGGTGCTGGCGGCTTTGGCTGCCGGAAGGGTGTTGCTGGCCGTGTTCCTTAGGTTTGAAAAGGGCCCGACGGCGGGAGGCTGGCTTGGTGCCGGCCTCCCGCCGGGTGCGGGCTACTTGACGATGAAGCCCTGGTCCTTGGCGTAACCCTCAAGGTCCGCCTGCCAGGCGTCCAGGGCCGGGCCAAGATCGCCCTTGGCACCGATCACGGCGCCCACTTTTTCGTTGAAGGAGGAGTAGGCGAACTCGGTGAACGGCAGCCACTGGAAGTCGGTGTCCACGGTGTCAGCAATGCCGGCGAAGAGCTTGTTGACCTCCTGGCCGCCGAAGAAGTCCACCTTCTTGTTGGTGAACGCAGGGTCTTCCAGAACGCTCTTGGCGGCCGGGAAGAGGAACTGCTTGTTGGCGAACATCGCGGTGGACTCCTCGTCGTGGTTGATGAACTTGGCCAGTTCAGCAGCCGCGATGGGGTTCTTGGTGGTCTTCAGGACCGCGTCCGAGGAACCGCCCCAGTTGCCGGAGACGTTCTGGCCCGCTTCCCACTGCGGCAGCGGGGCTGCACTCCACTTGCCGGCGGTGTCCGCAACGGTGCCCTGCAGGAAGATGGGCGCCCAGGCTGCGGTGAGCCAGCCGGCGTACTTGTCGCTGGCCAGGCCCTGATAGTACTGGTCGTTGAAGTCGGCGTCCACGGAGACCAGGTCCTTCTGGATGAGATCCTGCCAGTAACCCAGGACTTCCTTGGACTTCGCACTGTTGACGTCGATGCTGACGGTCTTGTCGCCGTCGTACCCGAAGGGCTTCACTCCGGCCTGCCACAGCAGGCCGATCACCTGGGCGGGATCGTTGGTGGGCAGGTTGGAGATGTGCGAGCCGGTCTTTTCCTTCACGGCCTTGGCCGCGTCGGCGTACTCCTGGTACGTTGCCGGGGCCTTGGTGATGCCGGCCTTGTCAAGGATGTCCTTGCGGTACAGGTTGCCCATGGGTCCCACGTCCTGCGGGATGGCCCACACGCCCTTGTCGTCCGACACCTGGTTCCAGGCCCAGCCTACGTAGTCATCCTTGATGTCATCCGCGCCGTGGCTGCGGAGGTCCAACAGTGAACCCGTGAGGTTGAACGACGGGATGTACTGGTACTCCACCTGGATGACGTCCGGGGCGCCGTCGCCGGACTTAAGGGCAGTGCGGACCTTCTGGTAGTGCTCCAGGCCCTGGCCCACGTTCTCAACGTTCACGTCGATCTGCGGGTACTTCTTCTCGAAAAGGGCCACTTCCTTGTCCACGTCCGGGAGCCAGGTCCAGAACGTGAGCTTGGTGGGGGTGTCCATGGCTTTGTCGAATTCTTCCTGGGCCACCGGTGCGACGTCCTTGGCCGGCGTGGTGCTGCCGGCGGGCGCGCAGCCGGTGATCATGAATCCGGTGATGCCGGCGAGGACGGCCATCGCCGCCGCTGTTGTTGAAGCCTTCTTCATCGTGGCTCTTTCTTTGCTTTTTTGGGGGGTGTTGTATTTGTGTGATCCGGTAATGCTCAGCGGCTGAGGAACGTGCGCGTTGACCATGCGCCCAGTGAGAGATTGGTTCCTGCCTCGTAGCTGGTGCCCGAGGCGGCGTCGAGGACCGGAAGCGAGAGGGTGATTTCCTGCTTGTCCCATCCCCAGTTGAAGATGAACCAGGCGCGCCGGCCGTCGGCTACGCGGCCCGAGGACGCGTACACCGGCAGCCGGATATCTTCGGCGAGTTGGTCAGCAACAGGGGATGGAGCGGCCCATCTGAAGATTCCGCGGGCCAGTCCGGTGCTGGGCACGGAGCCCACCATGGTGACCCGTCCGTGGCCCTGCTGCTTTGTGGTGACGGCGGGAAAGTCCCCGAACCGCGGGTGGTCGTACTGGGCCAGGACATCGGCTCCGTCCAGCTGCAGCCCGTCGATCCACGCTTCAGCGGAGGCTGTTTCATCAAGGTCCAGACCGTCGGGCGCGCTGATCACCCGCACCGGGACGTCGAGGTTGGAAAACTCCTCGTACCAGCTGCCGGCCAGTCCGCTGAGGGTGTCCGGCGCGACGGCGACCCGCGCCCGGGCTTCGGGGTCGGCGTAGGCGGTGCGGGGCCCGACGATGAGGTGCCCGCCCAGCCGGACGTAGTCGCGCAGCAGCTGCAGGTCCTGGTCGGAGGTGATGTACAGTCCGGCGGCCACCACGACGGGAAACTTGCGGGCCAGTTCCGCGGCACCGCTTTCGTGCGCCTGGCTGACGTGCAGGATGCGGGCCTGGCCTCCCCCGCTGATGACACCGCGGTGAAAGGCGTCCACAATGCGTTCGTACGATTCGTCGTCGGCCTCGCCGTTGCTGTGCAGCGGGGGCATGAACTGCATGGCGAACCGGCTGGGATTGGACCACAGGATTGCCACGTCAGCATCCGGTTCGTACCCGTCCAGGGACCGCCCCAGCGCCTTGAATTCGGCTCCGATGTCTGCCACTTCGGCGTACACCCTTCCAGGCTTCAGGCTGTGCGGCAGCACGCCGCCCCAATAGGTTTCGGCCCCGTAAGGCAGCGTGTGCCAGTGCCAGTACTCGATCATGGCGGCGCCGCGGGACACCAGGGCGAAAGCGGACTGTTTGAGCTGGCCCGGGTACGGCGGGAAGTTCTGGTCAGCCGAGCCGATGGACTGCGCGTTGGTTTCGGTGACCAGGTAGCGGGACTGCTTGGAGGAATACATCCTGTCCGCCTGCCGAAACAGTCCTGCGATGCCGGTGGTGGTCCAGTAGTTGGGCTGGTCCAGCTCTTGGGTGGCGTCCAGGTGGTCCTGCATGCCGTAGTACGGGTTGCCGGCTCCGATGTTGAGGTTCGCAAACAGCTTCTGGTCATCCAGGCCGCGCCGCGGGTACTGCAGGCAGGTGGTGACGAACTGGTCCGGCCTGCTGTACTCGGCGACCAGGCCTGCCTGCCAGGAGATGAAGTTGGTCGTCAGTTCCGCCTGGAACCGCCGCCACGCCAGGTCGTACTGGGGGAAGGTGTTGCCGTCCGGGCGCCACAGTTCGGACCAGTCACCGATCCGGTGCGACCAATAAGTGAGGCCCCACTCGCGGTTCAGCGTTTCCACATCGCCGTACTGCGCCATGAGCCAGCGGACAAAGCGCACAAAAACACCGTGGTTGTGGAACAGCTCAAGACCGGGCTCGTTGTCCACCTGGTAGCCGATCACTGCAGGATGGGCAGCGTAGCGGCCCACCACCGCGCGGATGACCCGCTCAGCGTGGAACAGGAAGGCCGGATTGGTGTAATCCACTTCCTGGCGCGCACCCCACGGGATCCTTTCACCGGGGCGGCGCTCGGCAGCAATCTCCGGGTAGGTGACCTGGAGCCACGGCGGGACCGCGTAGGTGGGCGTACCGAGGATCACCTGGATACCGCGGTCGTGGGCTGCGTCCAGCACCGGTGCCAGCCACTCCAGGTCGAACTCGCCGTCGCGGGGTTCCCACGTGGACCACACCGATTCGCCCACCCGGATCACGTTGATGCCGGCCTCCTGCATCAGGTCCAGGTCCTGGGTAAGGCGGTCCGAGAGGTGGTACTCGGGGTAGTACGCCACACCGAACAGAAGTCCGCTGCGGTGGTGGACAGGTGGGGAAATCTTCATGAAGCTGCACTCCGTCGTCATGCTCGAAAGGTTTGTGTGAAGTACGTTACGGGAGGATGTTACCGGAAACAATAGATGCCAAGAAAAAATGTTTCCGGTAAACTCGCTGCAGTGGAACAGATCCACAACCTGCATCGGATGACTCGGCAGGGGGAGCAGAGCGGAGGCCCGATGGTTCTGGAGACCCCGGGAGAAACAACCAAACCCGGATCCACCAGGCCGTCCGCCGACGGCGGTTCAGCCAAGCCGCCCACCATTTACGACGTTGCCCGCGTCGCCGGAGTATCCCATCAGACGGTGAGCCGGCTGCTGCGGGGTTACGAGGGCATCCGCCCACAGACCAAGGCCCGGGTCATGGACGCGCTGCAGGAGCTCGGTTACCGCCCCAACCTGGCGGCCCGGTCGCTGACTACCGGGCGCTCGCACCGGATCGGCGCCCTCACCCATGAGATTGACCAGGTGGGCCCCAGCAAGATTGCCCAGGGAGCGAGCGTCGCTGCACGCGAGGCCGGCTACCTGCTGGACATCGTCACGCTGGACATGAGCAACACGGACGCCATCAACGAGTCGCTGGAACTGATCATGCAGCACGACCTCGCCGGGGTGCTGGCCCTGGCCTCAACGGATGAAATGACCCTGGCTTTCGAAGCGGCCGATTTCCGGGTGCCGGCTTATATTGCCGCCGAGGAGGAGGACGCCTCCAGCAACCGCTCCGAGCTGACCAGTGTGGGACTGCCGGCACTCATCGCCCACCTCGCCGGACTCGGACACCGCACGCTGCTCCATATTGCGGGCTCCACCACGTACTCCGCGGCGCGGAACCGGAGCAGGGCCTATGAAGCCGCCGTCGCCGATCTTTCCCTCCATTCCCAGGGTGTCGTGCACGGCGACTGGTCGGCCAAATCCGGCTACGACGCAATGATGGGCCTCCGCGGAAAACTTCAGGCAACCGCCGTCGTTGCCGCCAACGACCAGATGGCCCTGGGCGCAGTGCTGGCCCTAACCGAGCAGGGCTACCGCATCCCCGAAGACATCAGTGTTGCCGGCATCGACGATATACCTGAGGCCGGATACTTCTCCCCGCCGCTCACCACCTTGCGGGTCGACTTCGCTGCCCAGGGCAGGAACGCCGTCCAACAACTGCTGGCGCAGATCGAGGGCTCCGCCCCGCCTCCGCCAACGGGGTTGACCTCGCAGCTCATCACGCGGAGATCCACAGGTCCGGCACCGGGCTTCCTGTAGCTGCCGCGGCGTTGAGTCGGTTCAGGAGCGCCCGGTTGAGCGGCGGTTTCCAGGGGTAGTTGCAACACCTGAAAACAGACAGATTCACCCTTGAACGCCCAGGTCGACTCTAGGCAACTCCGGGAACGGTACCTTCTGGCTTTCGAGAAGGCGATCGTCGAATCCCGTGCGTGGCTTGCCATGAGCGCGTACAACTCGATCAGTGGCGCCAACGCCAGCGAGAGCGAACTCCCCGAGATGAACAGTGAGTCGGGAATCGATGGTGTTGGCGTCAGCGACTGGACGGCTGTCCGCAGTGTCAACCGATCGAGAGAATAATCAGAAAGTCATGTTGCATGCGGCCCCAGCCCCCATGAAGTGGTGAACACTAAACCCAAAGGGAAAGGACACACACGGATGGACAACCAGAAGCAGCCCGCTCAGGCAGGATTAGGCCGGCCGGATTGAGCCCGCTCCCCACACAACCGAATACGGGCCTCCGGGAACCCACACACCCCGCAGAACCAGGTCAGAGGCTGAGTGTGCACGTTGTGCACACGGAAAAGCGCCAATTTCAGAGAAAAACGCCCCTGACCTGCCGAAACACTGTGCCCGAGGTGGGACTCGAACCGGACTCCCGCCCCTGCAAACACTGGGAACTCTTGAAAACATCCCCGATCCGGCCCAGTCCGACCGATGTACGACCCGATCCGAGGTGTTATGTCTCGGGACATCGG
>NZ_JAGGPO010000054.1:0-20522 GCF_018613775.1 Arthrobacter sp. ISL-69 | reverse complement strand
ATAATGACCCTTTCGTCAACTAACGGCAGGGGAGGGGAGGGCTCTCACTGGCCGGACGTTCTGCCAGATGCTTCGGCTGCCGGGTATCGCTGTGCGGGGCCTGCTGACGTTAGGGTGAGTCAACTCCGAACCGCGGCAGCTGGGCCATCGGGCGCTGATAGCAGCCCAGATCACAGAGCACCCGATCACGCGTGTCACTAGCCTGATGGCTGAGTACAACTGGACGTTCAGCGGTTTGGGGGGTTCCGCGCAAACTGCCGAACCCTTGGTAACGAATAAGCACAGACGAATCACTACTGGAGCCCAATCGCTACCTGAGCCGGCGCGGCTTTTGGGCGGTATGCGCGTCTGGACTCCGTTCCCGCGTCTGGACTCCGTTCCCGGAGTCCCTTCGGCACGCTGCTTGGTCAATCGTTCCCGATGGTCTCACTCGACCCGGGAGCTGGCTGGGTTTCCCAGAGATCCATGCCGTCCAACCACGTCACAAGTAAAGTGCATGTGCTCTCAAAATGCTCAAACATGAGCTTCCTGGCACCGGAGGAATCACCCATCTCGATCCGGTCAATAACTGCTGTGTGGCCGAAGCGGTTGATCTCGGCCCAGCCTGGAACGGCGTGAAAGGTTGAGTCAAACTGTAGAGGCACCAGTCGTCGTGCCGCCTCGGCAAACCAAAGCAATTTGGGGGCATCGGCCAAGTTGTGGATGGCGGTGTGGAGTTCGGCGTTCAGGTCCAGCGCGTGCTTGCTTTGATGGTCTTCGAGTTTGTGCAACTCAGCGTCCAGGTTGCGAAGGACGACTATGCTCTCCGGAGTGGATCGGGACGCCGCTCGTGCTGCGAGCTCACCTTCGGCGGTGGACCACATGAAGTAGGTGTCGATCACGTTGTCCCGTCGTATTGGCACAACGCGAAAGCCTCGATTGGGCTGATGTACTACCCATCCGTCTCTGGCCAACTGCAGTAAGGCGTCCCGCACCGGGGTGATGCTCACGTTCAGTTTTTCGGCAAGTGGAGCGAGGCGCAGGGCGTCACCGTGTTTGACTTCGCCGCTTAGGATCTGTTCCCGGATTAGGGCTGCAACAGCCTGACCCATCAATTCAAGCTTGAGGCTCTTTTGCATAAAATATAATTTATCATGGCGCTCAGCCGCTCTCTTGATCTTCGCGGCGATTGGTTTTGGGGCTACCTTCCGGGTCGCCATCACCGACCGTGCAGAACGGCTGAGTACAGACGCTATCTCGGCGCCGTGTGGCACCATCCCTCCCATGCCGAAGACGTGAGCTCACCCGACGGGAAACTGTGTTTGTCGTCGACAGGGTCTGGCAACGCCCTGCCTGGCCCATCATTTCTTTCAACCGGGGCGATCAAATCACGGTGCAGGTGGGGTATCTTCGGAACCTGCTTTATGTCGCGGGGTTTTTGGCGTCCAATATCCGCCCTACGGTGTGACGCATGAATAAATGCACCGGCGGCGCCAGTGGGGCCTTCGCTGTTGCCTCTATGGGCGGGGCGTCCAAAGCTCATAACCGGAATCCTTTTCAACCATCATTCTTGCTTCGACGCCGTCAGCGGCTACCCACGCGGTGGCTCCGGGCGCAGCGGCAATTTCCACGACGCCGGTTCTGATATATTTGCTGGCCCTCCAGATGCTCACCCTTACCCCGATCAGCCTGTGCCATTCAAACTGTTGCAGGTTGCTCAAGGCTTTCCTCGTCGTTCTGTTTGAGGAAGGCCAACTGCCTCGCCGAGCGCTTCGGGTCGAAGTCAGCATCCATCACCAGTTCGGGTGTGAGTGGAAGCCGCTGTTCGAGAATCTTCCGGGCGGCCATGTGCTCTGCGGGGCTATTTACCGACTCCACTCCGGTGAGGCGGCCGTCCCTAAAGCAGTAGACCGAGAACTTGCCAGTTGCCGGGTCGCCACGCACGATCGATTCGTCGTCGCTGTGGATAATCCCAGCTATCTGAAGTTTCACCGTTCCCTGCTGGGACCAAAACCACGGAAGGCTATCGTAGGGCGTAGGTTTGCCCGTGAGGGTCTTCGCCAGACTCCTGGCTTGGTCAGTGGCATTCTGGACCGATTCCAACCGGATCCGCGAACCTGTGTGTGGGCTGGGGTAACTGCTGCAGTCCCCCAGGGCGAATATGTTCGGGTCGCTCGTTTGCAGATACGTGTCTACGACGATTCCGTTTTCTATCTCCAGGCGGGCCCGCTCTGCCAGCTCACTGTTGGGAAGGACACCGATTCCGACTACGACGAGGTCTGCAGGGTATTCCGTGCCGTTGGCGCTGACGGCACCGCTGATCTTTCCTCCGGTCCCGGTCAGCGAGGAGATTCCTTCGCCCAGTTTCAGCTTGATGCCGTTATCGGTGTGAACATCTGCGAAATAGCCCGACATGAATCGCGAAAGGACGCGGCCCATGGGACGAGGTCCGAACTCGAGGACGGTAACATCAAGCCCTCGTTTCCGGGCCGCAGCTGCGAACTCCATGCCTATGAAACCCGCCCCGATGACGACAACGTGTTTGGCGCTGCCAAGCTCAGCCTGCAGGGCTATGGCATCATCGAGAGTTCTGAGGTAGCGAATTCCGTCCAGTTTGGAGCCCGGGACGGTCGTTTCCCGGTTGCGGGCTCCGGTGGCGAAAACGAGGTTCGTGTAGGAGAGGGTGGCGCCGTTGCTGGCTACAACGGTTTGCGCCTCCGGATCGACGGCGGTGACCTGCACACCCTGGTGGAACTCCACTGCGCGTTCCCTGAAGAACCTTCCGGCTCTGAGGGGCAGTGCGCTTGCACTTTCGTCCTCAGACATGAAGTCCTTGGACAGTGGCGGCCGTTGATAGGGCAGGTGCGGCTCATCAGCGAACAAGTCGATGGCGCCCTCGTAACCTTCCGTCCTGAGTGAGTCGGCCAATTGCACACCGGCCTGTCCGCCTCCGATGATGACGATGCGGCTCATGGTTCGACCTGAGTCGGCGGAAGATCGACGGCGATCTCAACCAGAGACGGGCCGACTTTTATTTGGCAACCGAGGCGCGAACGTTCGTCGTCGCGAGGGGATGAGGTGACATCGAGCATTTCGTCCTCGTCCTCGTTCATGGCCGGAAGCGCTCCGACGTACTCCTCGCGCACGTAAATGTGGCAGGTTGCGCACATGGCCTGCCCTCCACATTCGCCAATGATTCCATCGACCCCGTTGGTGATGGCGGCCCGCATGACGGATGTGCCGGGGACAGCGTCGATGACGTCTGTGGCGCCACCTGGGTGGTGGTAGAAGATTTTTGGCATGGTTTCGTTCCTAACTGATTGTGCGTGAAGTGTGGGTCAGGCCCTGCGGCCGACCATGACCCGGGCCGCATTGGTGACCATGATCTGGTGGATTGTTTCTTCAGACACACCCCGCGCCCGTATGGCGGGAAGGATCCGGTCGGAGATGTTGGCGTGGTGCCAGTTCGGCGCGTTTTTGGCCCGCCAGGAGGGGGGCGTGTTGATGCTGAAGAACCCGGCGTCGTGCGAGAGTGTCAGGCGATCGGCGTAGCCCAGTTCACAGAGTTTGACGAGCATGTCGATCCGTTGCTCGTCCGGCAGGACTTGTTCCATCCCGAACCTGTCGAGGCCGAGCGTTGATCCGTTGTCCATAAGTTCGCGGAGGTAGCTTAGGTCCGTGCTGTCCCCGCAGTGACCGATGACGAGGTGTTCCAATGGGACACCGAGGGCTTCGAAGAATTTTTGCTGGTCCCTGCCCGTGAAATCCTCAGCGTGGGTATGGGTGGTGATGGTTGCCCCGGTTTCCTGGTGTGCCGCGGCTGCAGCGCGCATGATCCGGTCAACGTCGGGGGTGATCCCGTATTCGTCCGTGGCGATCTTAATCATGGCGGCCTTCACTCCGGTGTCCGCAATGCCGGTCGTGAGGTCTTTGATAAAGAACTCTTCGAGCGGTTCGGAACGGTCCACCATGAGGCCCGGGCCGTTGATCTTGTAGAACATGGGGAGATCTTTGAAGGAGTAGAACCCGGTTGCGACCACGATGTTGATGTCCGTTTCGGCAGCCACCCGCTGGACCCGGGGGATGTAGCGGCCAAGTCCGGGGACGGTCAGATCAACTACGGACCGGATGCCTTTGGCGCTGAGGGCGTTGAGACCATCGATTGCGGTTTGAACCAGTCGTTCTTCGTCCCACTCCGGGTGCGGGTAGTCCTGTTCCAGTTCAGGGTTCTTAGTGAACAGGTGCTCGTGCGTCAGTGTCGTGCCCAGGTCCTCCGCAGCAACGGGGCCTCGGACGGTTTCGACAGTAGTCATGGCTTGCCTTTCTAAAGGGGTTCGGGTCTTTCTTATTTGCCCGCAGCGACTGCGGCCGGCCGGCGCACTTCGCTGATGGCTTTGCGGATCATGGCGAAATCCAAGGCGGCGGTGATCATGTTGAAGCCGTCGGCGGCGAGCTGCTCGGGGTCACCACTGAGCCCGACGATCCGGCCCCTTTCGGCGCACGCTTGGCGGATGCTGCTGATCGCATCCAACTGCAGCGTGTCAGTGGTCTGATCGAAGCTAAGTGGCTGGCCGCCGAGACTCACTCCTAAATCTGCGGGACCGATGTAGACGCCGTCCACGCCTGGCGTGTCCAGGATCTCCTCCAGATTCTTGAGACCTTCGCTGGTCTCGATCATGACCAGACAGATCACTTCCCGATTGACGGTTTGAGGGTCCGATCCGAGGCCATAGCGCGCCCGGATCGGACCCCAGCTCCTGACGCCCTGGGGATAGTAGCGGCAGGCCAGCGCCGCAAGCCGGGCCTGCTCGGCGGTGTTGATCATCGGCACAATGACACCCTCGGCACCCGCGTCCAAAGCCATGCCAATGAGGGCCGTATCGTTGGCGGCGACCCGCACCAGTGGGGTGGTCTCACTGCGTGAGACGGCTCTGAGCATCTCGATCAGGGTGTCGTGGGATGTCAGCCCGTGCTGTTGATCAATGTAAATGAAGTCGAATCCTGCCATGGCGAATTCTTCGGCGATCTGTGCGTTACCCAGAGCGCATGAGAAGCCCACCGCGGTCTCTTCGCTGGCCAGTATGGCTTTAAGCCTGTTGGGACGGCTGTGGACCGTCACAGTTTGTACCAGGCCCGGGCAGTTTCGGACATCAATTTTGCCTTCATCGTCGCAGGGATGATGGCGAGGAGTTCGTCGATGTCGTCGTCATGGCGGTGCGGGTAGTCTGTTGCGAACATCAGAAGGTCTTCGGAGCCGAGCCACTCAATGATCCTCTGCGAATGTTCCCGCGGGCCGAGATCTGCAGGGGCCACGGAGAACCGGACATGGTCCCTGATGATCTCAAGGGGGAGCCGGTCGACCCACGGGGTTTCGCGGCGCAGGCCCTTCCATTTCTTGTTCATGCTCCACCCCCACGTGGGCACCCAGCTGAATCCACCTTCCATGACTGCAACTCTGAGGTCCGGAAACTTCTGGAAGGTCCCTTCGAACACCATGCTGGTGAGCTGGGCAACGTAGACCTGCGTTTCGGCCGCGTACTGTTCTGCGTACCACGAGGCGTAGCCGGTCGGGGATGGTGCGTCCTCTGTGGTGCCGCCCCAGTGCAGGCCGATCACGAGATCATTGCGGGCGGCGGCTTCGTAGATGGGGTTGAAGATCCGCTGACCGTACAGGCGTTCTGAACGAACCGGAAGCATGACCTGGACGAAGCCTGGGTGCGATCCGACGCGGTCTATTTCCGCTGCCGCCGCGATCGGATCGCGTGCCGGGATCACCAGTGATGCTACGAGGCGCGGGTCCTTGTCCAGCCATTCGGCAATGATCCAGTTATTGACGGCGGAAGCCAGGGCTGCCGCCCAATCAGGGTGCCGCAGGGAGTCCACGCCGTAGTAGCAGTTGAGGACTGCGCGGTCGACCTGCCAAGGATCGAGGATGTCGTTTTGGAGCATCGACACCTTTGATGCGGGCATCAAGCCGTCATGGCACCATACGTCCCGCGCGGTCGTGGCTGCCCCGGGCGGGTAGCTCAGGCGGGGACCAGTGGGTCCGTGCCAGCCGCGCTCCTGGGTCCCCTGGACCCATACGGGATCCATGTAGTCGAAGAGGGTTTCAATAGAGGGCACGTTTGCATGCACATCGCAGTCGATGACGGGCCCGGTCCACGAGGTGCTTCTCTGGATGCCGGTGAGCAGGGGTGTGGTCATGGCCTGGCCTCTACTTTCATTTCGGTGGTCACAGTGGGCGGGGGCGCGCAGGCGCCGGGTTTGACGGCAGTTCCGGGCCGTTGCGGCCGCATCGACAGAACCACGTAATCGGACTCGACCGACACTTCGATCGTTTCGGCCCGGTAGGGACCTTTGATCCGCCCCACGCTCCCGCCATCGACTTGATCTGCTACGGCTGTTCCGGCTTCAACGTTCACGGCAAAGGGGCGGGCACGCATGTGTTTGGGATCCCAGTAGGATTGTCCGGTTTTGATGTCGAACTCCCAGTTGTGCCAAGGGCACGTGAGCAGATCCTGTGAGTCATCCAGGGTGATGTGCCCGGGGACTGTGGCTGTCACGGAGTTGACCAGTTGTCCCTGGCACAGGGGGCCGCCGACATGGGGGCAACGGTTGAGCATGCCGTAGTAGGAGCCCTTGATGTTGAAGATGCCCACTTCCCGGCCGCCGACATCGACGATGAGGCGGCTGCCCGGTGGGATATCTTCTACCGGGGCAACCACAAACTTCTGGGGCTTCTTGACGGAAGCTATTGGTTCATTCATATCGTGTTCGCTTTCTGCTTACCGGGCAACGGCGCCGGCGAGGGATTGTTTGCTGAGCCAGGAAGGATCCAGTTCGTGAATCGATGAGCATCCAAGGAGGCGCATGGTGCGGACCATCTCCGTGCGGGTCGTTTCCAGAACATGGGATACGCCGGCTTCTCCGTCGACCGCCAATCCCCAGGCGGGGAGCCGGCCTACCATGACTGCCTTTGCGCCGAGGGCGAGAGCCTTCAGAACGTCGCTTCCGCGGCGGATTCCGCTGTCGAGGATGACGGTGACGTCGTCGCCGACAGCCTCCACAATCTGAGGGAGAACGGCTACGGAGGCGGGAGCGCCGTCGAGTTGGCGGCCGCCGTGGTTCGAGACGATGATTCCGTCCACACCAAGCTTGACCGCGGTGCGCGCATCGGAGGTGCTGAGGATGCCTTTGATGATCAGTGGGCCGTCCCAGTTCGCCCTCATCCAGGCGATGTCATCCCATGACGGGGAATGCGATTCTTTTCCGGTCCGGATCATTTCGGTGAGTTCCATTGGTTTGCCGTTTGCCGTGAGATCGGCAGTGTTAGGCAATACAAACGGCATGCCGTCTCTCATGAACCTGTATACCCACCCCGGCCGGCTGATCATCTTCGGTGCCATCCGGAATATGTTTGAGAGATTAATGCTCATGTTGTAGCTGAAGCCGTTGCGGAAGTCCTTTTCGCGGTTGCCGGACACACTGGTGTCGATTGTTGCCACGAGCCCTTCGTAACCCGCCGCTTTGGCGCGCCGGATGAGGGATCTCATGGCGTCCTGACTGGAGAACTTGTATGCCTGGAACCACTGCGGACCGGGCGTCTCGGCGATTTCTTCTAAGGTGTATCCGGATGCCGAGGTCGCGACGTGGGCGATGCCGGCCTTTGATGCCGCTGCTGCGATGCCGAGATCCCCGTCCGGATGCACTAGCCGCATGCCTCCGCAGGGGGCTGTGAGGATCGGCATCGAGAGGTTAAGCCCCAGCAATTTGGTACTCAGATCGGGTTTCTCAACCCAGGTTGCACCGCGGGGTTCGAAGGCCAAGTCCCTAAAACCGTGGACATTTCTCCGCAGGGTGACTTCGTCTTCGGCTCCGCCGTCGACGTAGTCGAAGATGGCCAGGGGGAGCTGCCGTCTGGCGCTATCCCGGGCGTCGTCGTAGTTAAGGACTCCTGCCAGCCGGCGTTTGCTCAGAGCGTTTGTGATTGCCATGGTTGCTACGCCCCGTTCGGGGAGGGCAGGCCGCTGTTTTCACGAAGCGGGATACCGTAAAGCCTGCTGGCGTTCTCGCCCAGGATGCGGCGGCGGCGATCTTCGGGGAAACTCTCCGGCACCGACTCGTATGGTGAGTCGTAGTCCCAGTGGGGGTAGTCCGAGGAGAACATCAGCCTGTCAGCGAACCCTGAGTCTTCGAACATGCCGAATACGCCTTCGAGCATGTCGGGCCGTTCGGGTTCCTCGAGGGGCTGGGTGCTGAACCAGAAGTGTTCCTTAAGATACTCCGACGGCTTGCGCTGCAGATGGGGCAGCTCGTGGCGGAGTTTTTCCCAGGTCGCGTCCAGACGCCAGCTGAACGGGGCAACCCAGTCCCAGCCCATTTCAAGCATCGCAATTTTGAGCTTCGGGAAGCGGTCGAAAACACCGTCGAAAATAAGGCTCGGCACCAGAGCGAGCGGCAGAACTCCGAAGGCCGCGTGGGTTTCAGCATAGAAGTTCTGGCGTCCGGCTCCCGTGGGCTGCCGTCCCATGCCCGGGACGTGGAACGACAGCGGGATGTCATAGTTTTCGCAAGCCTCGAAAATAGGCCAGTACCGTCGCTTTCCCAGCGGGTCCTGCCCTGAGGGGGACATCAGCACCTGCACAAACTTGTCGCCGAACTCGCCCTCCTTGCAGCGCTGGATCTCCCGCTCACCGCCGGGGAGGTCGCGAGCCACCGTGACGGAAGCCCGGAACCGGTCATCGGCTGCGCACCATGTCTCGGCCAACGCGTTGTTGTAGGCACGGTACAGACTGGTAGCCAGCTTGTGGGGCATGTTCGCTCCGCCGTTGCTGATGATGTAGGTCTGAGGGCAGGTCAGGACAGCAGCGGTCATATCGAACGGGTCCAGCACCTGTTCAACGGCCAGATACGGATCCAGTCCAACCCGTCCGTTGTCATCCACGGCGTCAAGCCGGTGGGTGAATTCACGCTGCGAGGGGTAGACACCGCCGCCCATGGCCCCCAGACCATAACGGCTGATGTAATCCTTCCACTGCTGCGGGAGATGATCGGCCACCTGCGGGTCCGTGGGCAGGGGCATCGGGTGGAAATCCACGTCAATAACCCCAAGTTTGGATCCAGTGGGCGCCTTGGAAACGCTCAGGTCTGTGATAGTCATTGTTTTCCTTCTTGGATTCCTGTCGTGGACGGAATCCCTAGAGCTTTGCTTGGTAGGTTTCCTTGGCCATCAGCACGCCAACAAGTGACAGCAGGCTCACGGCTGCGGCAAAGATGACGACCAGTTCGGAATGGGGGGCACCGCCTGCGGTGATCAACAGCCAGGTGCAGAGAGCGGGAGTCAGTCCGCCACCCAAGGTGCCCGCGATTTGATAGCCCATTGAGGAACCCGTGTAACGAAGGTGGGTGGGGAACAGTTCACCCAGCCATGCCGCCAGGGGTGCGTAGCAAATTGCGTGGGCGATAGCGATGAGAGAGATGGACCAGTAAAGTCCCGCGACGCTTCCGGTGTTCATCTGGGCAAAGAAGATGACACCGGTGACTGCCTGCAGAATAAGGCCGAACCCGACGACCTTCTTGCGCCCGATGTAGTCGGACCAGGTCGCGAAAATCGGCTGCCCGATCACGCCTAGGGCCGCCGCAACTATGGAAGCGGTCAGAAGATCCGACCGCGAGAAACCCACCTGCAGGCCGTAGGAAGCGGCGAACGTGAGATAGACGGCGCTGACGGCAAAGGGGCCAATAACCAACAGGATGGTGACAATCAGTGTCCGCGGGTGCCTGAACACTTCCACGAGCGGAGCCTTTTTCTGAGCGGGAGCCTGTGCCTGCTTCTTCTGTTCTGCAAGGAAGACCGGACTTTCACTCACTCCGAGGCGAATCCACAAACCGATCATGACGAGAACTGCCGAGAGAAGGAAAGGAATGCGCCACCCCCAGGCCAGCAGCTGGTCTTCGGGCATCATCCCGGCAACCAAGGCGAACACGCCGTTGGCAACGAGGATTCCGCCTGTCAGGCCCATCTGCGGGAAGCTGCTGGAGAAGCCGCGGCGCTTGGGGGAGTGCTCCATGGCCATGAGTACCGCTCCGCCCCATTCGCCGCCTGCAGCGATGCCTTGGACGAGGCGGAGTATCAGCAACAGAATCGGTGCTGCCACGCCAATTTGGGCGTAGGTGGGGAGCAAACCCATGGCCGTGGTGCAGACGCCCATGGCCAGGATGGACAGAACGAGCATTTGTTTCCGACCGACCTTGTCGCCGTAGTGGCCCCAAATAGCGCCACCAAGCGGTCGCGCGAAGAACCCAACAGCAAGGGTGGTGAACGCGAGGAATGTACCGACAAGAGGATCGAACTGCGGGAAGAACAGGACGTTGAACACCATCGCCGACGCGATTCCGAACAAGTAGAAGTCGTACCACTCGATCAAAGCCCCGACCAGGCTCGAAAGCAGGACCCTCCGCTGCTCCCGGGGGGTAGAAACAGCCAAATCTGGATCTATGGTCAGGCCGCTCGGCGGGATAGATGTGCTCGTCGTTGAGTCGTCCATTAGGGCCTCCGTGTAACGCCGGGCACTTCCCGGCTTTGAGAAGACTGTAGCTTTTATATTTTATAAAATCAATGCCATAAAGTGAACTGAATCACCTTATTGGGAGTGCATCAGTGTCGAAGTGATGGGTCCGAGGTGCCTCGACCTGGATTGAGGTGCCGGTCTCCTGACGGCAAGTGCTCAACGGCTGAGCACATGCAA
The DNA here is from genome assembly GCF_018613775.1 of Arthrobacter sp. ISL-69. Classification (NCBI taxonomy): domain Bacteria; kingdom Bacillati; phylum Actinomycetota; class Actinomycetes; order Micrococcales; family Micrococcaceae; genus Arthrobacter; species Arthrobacter sp. ISL-69. The sequence goes on along the minus strand of NZ_JAGGPO010000054.1, from coordinate 9,795 downwards.
CGCGCGGATTCGACCGGGCCGAAAAGGCGGAGAGCCGGCCCGAGCACGCTGCCAGTCGGAGCCCCCTTACGGCCGCTCCCCGCCCATTCTTGGGAGCCGATACCCACCTTTCGTCGTCCTCGCGTCGACGCGCTGGCGCCCAGGTGCGCTGACGGCCAGCCCAGCGAGTTAGGGATCGAGAATGGCGCAGGGCGAACTACTTGGTCCATCAGGATGGCTTCGCAACCTGCAACGCGGCGTACCGGGGCGCCGTCGCCCGTACGGGGGCGGACTATCGCCTGGTCATGCGGGATCCCGTACGTTTGGCCATGAGATGTGCGGAGAGGAGGAAACAACCGCCATGACGCTCACCGAATATCACCGAGCGCCTTGCCTCACGGGCAGGCGCTCGTTCGCGGCAGCCGACCGGGCCCCAGCCTTGGCTCCGGAGCGTACTAGCTCGGAGCGGAATGACGTCACGGTCAAGAACGAACGGCCGCGCGCGGAGGGACGCTGCCGACGCGTGAATAGTGGCGGAAAATGGGCAAAAAGGAAGTGTGGACAGTGTCCACACTTTTGGCTTCGGACTCGGCCGTACATCGGTCGGACTGGGCCGGATTGGGGATGTTTGCAGTAGTTCCCAGTGTTGCAAGGGCTGGAATGCAGTTCGAGTCCCACCTTGGGCACAGGTGTTTCCGCAGGTCAGGGGCGGTTTTCTCTGAAATTGGTGCTTTTTCGTGTGGACAGTGTCCACACTCTCGCCTCTGACCTGGTTCTCCGGGGGTGTGTGGGTTCCCGGAGGCCCGTATTCGGTTGTGTGGGGGTGCTGGCTTAGTCCGGTGGGCCGGATCCTGTCTGAACGGGCTTCGTCTGGGAGTTCATCCTTGGTGGTCCTTTCCCGTTGGTTTTCGTCTTCACCAGTTCATGGCGGCTAGGTCCGGATACAACATGACTTGTGGATTATTTGTGGTCGGTGATGGAGACTGAAGGGCCCAGTTCCGATATATCTGTTCTGACTCGTTCATGTCAGGAAGTACGCGGGACGGCATGACGTACCTGCATTTGGGAGACGCCCGTCGACACCTTTCGGTCGGTGGAGCACAAGCAGGAGTGGAATTCTGATCCGGCGCGGTGGGACGCTGCGGTGTTCGGCTGGCTCCGAAACGCCCCGCCATCATCGGCCTCCTCATCCGAATGGCTGGGGCCAAGGATGCTTCAAGGTCTGAGGGCAGGAGGGCCCAGTCTTTGTCCATGTTCCAGCCGGCAACCATTCCGCGGCCGAACATTTGGTCGCTGAGCCTGGCCAGACGGTGGGTCGGCTTGGAGGGCGAGTTCCAGGAACTGGTGGGCTTTGCTGCCGCGGCCTTCCCGCCGGTTGATGAAGGCGACCGCAGTGATTAGCGTTCCGAGTGCTTCGTTCTGCTGTGTGTAGGCGTGGAGCAGCAGCTGCTGTGCCCATTCGACTCGGTACCGCTGAGGCCAGCCATGGGTTTGGGCAAGGAGGACCCGGTCCGTGGGTCCTTCTCCTACAGCGGCTGGCGGCACCGGATGTGTCCGTCAGATTTGGGCGTCGTTCTGATAACGGAGTCACCGCTGGGTTTGAGGGGCCGGAGTGCAACTTGGGGAACCGGGAGCGATCCAAGATTTCGCGAGGAAATAGGCGACAAAGGAGCGCCGAGCGAAGTCTTGGATCGTGAGCGGCGCGTAGCGCCCTGGTTGCGCGCAGGATCCGCCCAGCGATCATGGGGAACAGAATGACAAACAGCACATCCCAGTACGGTGGCCTAATGAACACGTGGGGGACTTTTGCAGCCGTCGCTGTCGGTGCGGCACTGACATTGACTGGATGCAACATCAGACCATCCAACGAGGAAGAGACGCGGACCGCGCTCCGCGAGCACGCGGCAGGTGTCCTGGAGCGGTTCGGGCGGACCATTGATCGGGCAAGCAGCCCTGAGGATCTAGAGCAGCGCATCAAGGGCTTTCCAACCCTGTATGCCTTTGCTTGGGATGACGACATGGAGCCCGTCGCTGACGTGTACCTTCAGCAATACGCAGGCCGCGGTGGCGGCTGGTGGGCCCAGGACTACAGGGTCAAGGCGTGCGTGCGGTATTCGGTAGACGCTGGCGAGCGGGTGATGAAGTCCGTGGATTGCCCTTCGGCGAGACAGTTTGATGAACACGCAGAAGTGGTCCCTATTCCGTAAGTGTGGCGGTCCACCTGCCCCGGTGCGATCGTGGAACCGGGAACCATCCCCGCGCTGGTTCGGGACAACCCTCTCGACGTGTTCTTTCTGCAGCTGGTGATGGAGGTCAAGCCGCCCTCCGGGGCCGTCACTGCCGGCAACGAGGACCAGATGTTCCAGATCTCTAAAGACTTCATGGCCACGCCTGATACCTCCGTCGAGGACTACGTCGACGCTGAACAAGGCTCCGGGCGACTTCGCGAAGTATCGCCCTTCTACTCCCGAACTTCGAGTCCAACTGGTGTCCCGCGAACGACCGTTCATAAAACACAAGCGTTACTTCCGCCGTGAGTCCGGCGCGTCATTGTCTCATCAAGTCTGTCCGTGACCGATGTAAAGGGGGACCCGTGTGGCCGAACAAAGTCGAAGGTCCGGTCAAAGGTCTTCCCGTCTTTCAGCCCATAGGAGACTGACGAGGAAGAACTGCAATTGGTGATTTCGAGGCTCGGTTTGAGCCGCGAGTCAATCCGGTGGGTCACCTCGATAGGTGGCCCCTGGAATGGTCCCAAGAAGCCGGAGGGGCCGAGCCCCATGTTGTCCCAGACCCTCTCAGAGGGAACAGTTCGAAGAACTGGAAATCGACTTCGTGACGCGCAGTTTCCGTTCCTAGTTGATGGTCTACAGATCAATGCGGCGTACCTAGCCACAGGATTTCCGCAGGATTGCCCCAAGTTGCTATTACTGGCGGCTCGGGCAGCATACTTTCATTGTGGGGATGATCGACGGCCGATGAGCTGGTGGCACGTAGGGATACCTCTGCAGAATCGAGCCGACAAAGGTTTCAGGAGAATTATGAAATACCGCAGCATCGCAGCACCCTTGCTCTTGCCCATCATCACTTTCGGGTTTTACGCGCTGGTGTGGAGTGTAAGTACCAAGAATGAAATGAATTGGTCAGGCACGGCCATCCCGACGGCTTGGTTGCTTATCGTGCCGATTGCCAACATTATCTGGTTGTGGAAGTACTCAGCTGGCGTCGAGGTATTCACCAAGAAGGGTGTGGGGCGTCACGCGGCGTTCTGGCTGATGTTCCTAGTGGGTTCCATCGGTTCGGCCGTCGTGCAGAACAAGTTCAACAAGACCATTGATGGTTTCCGGGTAGGTGTTCCTGCCGCAGTTTGAGAACAGCTGAGCGTCCTGCAGGATAACCGGATAGCGCTGGCAGCAGCTGGATATGGTCTGACACAAATTCATAGGGCGGCAGAGTCGGCTCGGCGCCCTACTACAGGGCCACCTAATGCGTGTGTGTTCTGAGGAGGGTCGGTTGTTGAACTGCACCCCGAAAATCGGACTTGGAAATATGAGTCTCGGTTTGGGGAGTGCGGTAAAAGCGCTTCATGGAAAGCATGAAGTCTGGCCGTGCCCCTCCACTGAACTGACTTATTGGCTCAGTTCGCTGGTTTCCCCGAACTACTTATCGAAGGAAGTGCTCCCGTGGCTGGCTATCGTTACAGGTGTCTCAGTGATTGGCCACATGATTAGGGACGCCAGGGCTCTGTGGCTGGATATTGTCGAGGACGTCCGCTGGTATCCCTCGCCCCACAACTCCCAGCCGATGAAGCTCCGGGCCATCAGCGAGACAACGGCGCTCGTTTACTATGACCTCGACCTCGGGCTGCCTGCCGAATCCTTTGGTATCCCTTTCGCCCACGTTTGTGCAGGCGTCTTCCTGGAATCGCTGTCTGTGGTCGCCGCAGCCCGCGGCTACTGGACCATCGAGGCCCTTGAACACTCGGAGATGGATTTCGAGGCCGTAGACCGTTTGCACCTTATTGGCACAGTGCGATTGGAACCGGCCAGCCCGGACGCCGAAACCCTGTCCGCGGCTCGACGTCGGCTGGCTGCCTTCCGGTCCCGACAGACTTCCCGGCGACCCTATGACAGCAGGATCGTGGGCGACGAGATTCTGAAGGGAGCTTCCTCGATCGCCGCCGAGCAGGGATATGATTTCCGCTCGACGGCCGATGCCCGTATGGTCACTTCTCTCGTGCGGATCAATCAGAAAACTCTCTTTTCTGATTTACGCAATGACGCGGTCTACGCCGAGATCATGCAGTGGCTGCGGTTCTCAAAGGATAAAGCGGCCGCACAGGCGGACGGGCTGAGCGCAGAAACCATGATGATGCCGGGCCGGGTGCTTCGCTTCGCGATGCGGAACCGCAGTTTATGGTCCTTCCCGGTAATCGGCGGCGTCATTAGATTCATGTATCTGCGCACAATGCGCGGCGTGCGACAGCTCGGCTGGCTGGAAGGCCCGTTCGCCGAGCCTTCCCAGTTTCTCGAAGCCGGGCGTACCTTCATGCGGGTCTGGCTCTTCTTCTCTGAAAGAGGCGTGTACCTGCATCCCTTCGGTACTGTGATCACCAACCCGGCCTCTCACGCCGAATTTGTTGCGGAGGCTGGAATCGACGAATCCGGCAACAGGATGGCATGGATGCTCTTCAGATTCGGCTACAGTTCCAGCCCTCCAATCGCACACCGGCGCCCCGCCACCTCGATGCTGCTCGGTCTTTCGCCCGAGGTGCCCGACGGACACGTCCCGACAGGAGCTACCCCCCTTGAGTAAAACGCTCATTTTCGCATTCGTCTTTCTGATGGACAGGTTTGTCGGGCTTTTCACGCCGAGGGTGTCCACTCACCGGATACTGTTGATGCCCGGCATTGAGCCTTTCCGGTGGGCAGCCGGACGCTGGAGGGCCTGGCGAACTTTTGAAATGGCGGCGAAACGAGTTCCGGCCTATCGCGCTTTCCTCCTCGAGCATGGTGTGCCTGGAAAGCTTTCCCTGAAGGGCAAGACGCTTGCTGAGGCCTTCGCCGCACTGCCGGAGATGGACAAAGACAGCTACATCAAACGCTGGACCATTCCGGCCCGCAGCGTCGGCGGCGTTCTTCCCCGCCGCGGTGTCGTCGTCGATGAATCTTCGGGGAGTTCAGGCGTTCCCACCAGCTGGGTGCGTGGCCTCGACGAACGGCTTGCCACGCGGCAGCTGCTCCAGGTCGGTTTCTCGCGCACTGCGGAGACGCTCAAGAAGCAGCCGTTCGTGCTCAACTGCTTCTCGCTCGGAGCGTGGGCGACGGGAATGAACGTCAGTACTTCCCTCACGGACGTCACCATGATCAAATCCATTGGCCCGGACCGTGACAAGGTAATCGCCACGATGCTCGAGTTCGGGACGGATTACACGTACATCATCCTCAGTTACCCGCCCTTCCTGAAGGCGTTGTTTGAAGATGACCGTATCAACTGGGAAGCCTACGACATCGTGGCGGCTTTCGGCGGAGAAGGCATCAGCGAGAACATGCGCGGGCACATCACAAAGTACGCCCACAGTGCTTTCGGCTCCTACGGGGCCTCCGACCTTGAGATCAACCTGGCCATCGAGACGGACTACACGGTGGAGCTCCGTCAGGCCATTGCGGCCAACCCTGAATTGTCGGCCCGGCTCACCAGGCAGGCAGAGTACGGTGTGCTGCCGATGATCTTCCAGTTCAACCCTTATGACTACCTGATAGAAACAAACGAGGGCGGAGAGCTGGTGGTAACGATCGTGCGGAAGGAAAACGTCAATCCGCGGATCCGATACAACATTCATGACCGCGGGCACGTGCTGCGCGTGCGCGAAGTCAATGCCGTGCTCAAGGAATTCGGGCTCGGACACGTCATCAGGCAGCAGTTCCTGGATCTCCCACTGCTATTCCATTACGGCAGAAGCGACCTGTCCGTCGACTTCAACGGAGCAGTCGTTGCACCGGATGCAGTGCGCGACGTCCTCAGCGGCGACCAGATCCTTCTTGCGGCCGTTGAGAACCACCGCCTGGTCAGTTTCGAAGACGAGCAGGGAGACCGGCAACTTCACATCGCGCTGCAGCTGACCGCGAAAGCCACCAAAGAGCGCACCCTGGACGAGGTTGCTTACCGGAAATACATCGTGCAGCAACTTAGGGCTCTGAACGGCGATTTCAACAACGCCATCCTCACATCACCTGACACCAGCCTGCCCACGGTTGCGTTCTATCCGCTACACACAGGCCCGTTCAGGTCTGACGGCGCGAAGCTCAAGAACGAGTACGTTTGGCAACTCGGTCCCTCAGCTCCCCAAGACTGGAGCCTGGATCTCACCTTCCAGGCACGGAAGAACCCGGCAGCCGCTGACTGACTCCAATGATGGTTCACGCAATGGCAATTTCACACGGTCGGACAAGTCCCCGGCGCCGGTATAGCAACCGCGGCTTCAAGGGTTCGCTGAGATGCCCAGCTCGAAGGGATCGCCCTGGCCAAGCAACGCGGGGTTTAGAAGTTGCCGTAGATCCGGTCGAACTTGAGCTCGCCCAGCTGCGCGGCGATTCGCAACGCCACCGCGCCGGATAGCGGCAAGTGATTCGGATAGCTGCGCATGAAGGCGGTGGAGCGACGGTCCGGGTTCGGATACACGCTGTCACCGGCCAGCAGAACTCCTCTGCCGCCCGCTCCTGCAGCCCAGTGCACCACCGCGCTGCCCGGGCAGTGCCCCCCGGTCTGGTGCAGTGTCAACCCTCGGCGATAGTTTGACTGCTGGACCAGTATTCGATGATCGGATCCTTGCGCCCCAGCCATCGCCGGTCTGCGTCCGCCACAAGTACAGGGACGCCACCGAGCCGATGCGACCATTCGACCTGCACACCAAACCTGTGTGGATGGCTAGCCGCGATCGCCAGGACCGGGCCTCGCTCTAGTGCTGCCTTCAGATTGCGTGGAGGACCTGCCCAGCGATGATGAGGATTAGGATGACAAACAGCGAAGTTGCTTCTGGTGGGGCGAAGCCTCTCACATACTTGTCTCTAAACCCGAGGGTTATGAAACGATGAAGACAACTTCAAGCACCAGCAGTGAGCGATCGGCCTTGGAGGAATGGACGCATCGGGAGGGACCGGAGCGGCCGGAGGTCTCAGTGTCTGGGCATGGGCGCCGTCCTTGACCACTCTTCGTAGCTTAGGCCGCCGGGCTCAGATGGATCGCTCCAGCCCCGTGAAGGACTACTGGGCAAGAAGCCCAATCGTATGTTTCTTAGGGAGCCTTCTTACGACTCGTCAATGCGGATAAACTCTTGTTCGATCGAGTGCCCTTATCCTCCAGTCGGACCTACCCATGCGCTGAAGTCGCCCCTCCTTCCTTCGCCGCGTTCGTCGTCGTCCTTGCCACATCGACGACAGCGTTTGTACACGGTTCCGTCGTCGGCATGTTCGAGATGCCATTCGTGCCGAATGTTGAGTTTGCACAGCAGGGCCTGGATCATGGCAGCCTCCGATTCGAATCGCAGTGCTCTGTGCTCCTAATGATGGCCTTCCCGCCCTCCCAGGGGAATTGGCAAATGTTCCTCGACCGGCGCACGACGACGATCAGCCCCCAAAGCGTTGCAACGGTTCAGGGGTGCACGGCCGTGCAGCGGTCGGGCTATGTTTCTCGGCTTACCGCCGGTGACCCAGATGGATACACAATCAGATGGCGGGTCGCGTCCGAGCCTTTCGGGCTACCGACGCAGTTGCTGCGTCTCTATCGAGGCCACCACCGCCCATGCTGACCGGCCGCTGGCCCCTGCCGGTAACCGCTAGACCCACCCCGCCATGGACCTCCGCCTCATCTCCCGGGTGCTGTTCCTGCGGGCTGCGTGGCGGAGAAGGGACCACTGGGATGCCCTGTCACTAGGCCAAAGATCAGCACGGTGGTGCTTGACGCCGACAGAATACTTCGTCGGGTCCTTGCCCTGCCGGGACCACAATGTGGCCCCGTTATCGTCCCGAATGCAGACGCAGCGGTAGCCGTCCCATTTGGGCTCATAGCTCAGGTCTCCGGGCAATGTTTTGGTTCGGGGCATTTTCGTTACGGCTTTGGCGAGGCGACTTTCACCGGCGGGGCAAGCCCCGCCGGCAGCCCGGCGCCGGCCACAGCCGCAGGCTTAGCCGTCGTCATCCAGGTCTTCCAGCGCCTCGAGTTCCACCCTGGCCAGCAGCTCGGCCGTGCTGTTGCCCGTGACCTTGGCCAGCTCCTCGAGGGCGACGAATCCGGCCCTGGCCAGCGCGATCGCCAGCTCCGCCAGATACTCAGGCCCGTTGCGCTGTGCCATGTCGTTCAGGACCGCACGCATGCGGACTGACAGTTCGTTGGGGCCTTCGGATTCCTCAGCTGCAATGCGCATCAGCGTCAGCGCGGCCAGCCGCGGATCGTCGTAGATGAGTCCCATGGCCCCACGGTATACGCAGGCCGGGGCTCAGTTGTCGGTGATCGACTCCAGCAGCCACTGCTCCGATAACGGGGCGCGGCGCAGCTCGAAGGTCCGCAGCGCCGAGTTGGAGCCGAGGACTTGGACGCGCCAGTGCTCGACGCTGACCAGGTTCCCGCTTCCGACGGTAGCGTTGCGCCTGGTGTGCCACCAGGAATCCCGGGTGAACCAGTGCTGGGAGGCCGTGTCGGGGTCCACGAGCCAGATCCTTCCGTCGTGACGGATGGCCATCGGGTTGCCTGCCGGGCCAAGCCTGACCTGGACGATGTGGGTTCTTGCCGGGGCTTCGGAACTGATGGTCATGAGGAGCGCATTCTTTCGTGGTTCTTGCAGCGTGCTGATTTAGGCGGCTTTGACGAGGGGGAGTTCGTCCCAGTGTGTGGTGTAGCGGGGGGAGAGCATGTCCCGTTTCATGGTCCAGTCCGGCCCGCCCCTGATCCCGGCGTGGCCCAGGCCGATGGAGCCGCGGCCGTACCGGCGGGTCACGTCTTCGAGCAGTGTTCCGACGCGGCGTTCCTCGTGTGGGTTCTCGAACAGGGCCAGTGGTGCCTGGTTCCCGGTCGGGCGCAGGTCGGTGACCGTGATCCCGGCTCTGGCGTATCGGATTCCCTCGTTGATGAGGGGCAGGAGCGCGTGGGCGGCTTTGGTCAGGATTACCGGGTCCGCGGTGGGCATCGGCAGCGGCACGCACACCGAGGGGTAGGACGTGTCTTTGGGGTTGAAGTGTGATGTGCCGGCGAATGCGGTGAGGACTTTGGCCTGCAGCCCGTGTTTGGCCAGCCGCGCCGCGGCCTGCTGTCCGTAGACGGACATGACCTGTCGGATGCCGGCCGTGGTGGTGATGGGTGTGGCGAAGGAGCGGGAGAAGATCAGCTGGTCCCGCCCGATCCGTTCTTCCTCCATCGGAATGCAGGGGGTGCCCTGCAGTTCCAGGACGGTGCGCATCATGACCACGGAGAACCGGTCCCGGATCATCACGGGATCGGCCCGGGACAGGTCAAGGATCGAGAAGATGCCCATTACGTTCAGCCGTCTGGTCAGCCGGGCCGCCACGCCCTAGATCTCCACCACGGACAGGCGCCCCATAAGAGCCTCCCGAACAGGTTCGGGGACGGAATCCCAGTGGCATACCCCGCCGAACGCCGGGTTGTTCTTGGCCCATTTGTTTGCCAGCTTCGCCAGAGTTTTCGTGGCGGCGATCCCGACGCAGACCGGCACCCCGACGTTCCGCCGCACGGCGGCCTTCATGGCCCGGCCGAGAGCCAGGAGCTCGGCGGGGGTGCCTTTGACGCCGAGGAAGGCTTCGTCGATGC
>NZ_JAGGPO010000053.1:0-21135 GCF_018613775.1 Arthrobacter sp. ISL-69 | reverse complement strand
TCCAGGCGTGCTCGACGAGCCGCGCGGCGGTCGACAACAGGCGGCCTGTGGGCCAGATGCTGATATCAGGCATAGGCGCAGTATAGAACCCGGCGGGTCTGCATGGTGGTGCCTCTCGTGTGGTGCAGTCAAAGTGGACGTGAGGAGGCCCGTCGATGGGGGACCGGCGGGGCCTTCGCACGCTCAACCGTACATCGGCGCACTTTGATCAACCGATCGAATAGCTCCGCGAAGGGATCTTGAGGGTTAGCGCATCAGACAAGGTCCGGCGCGCTGGCCAGAATGTAGTCCGTTGCCGCGGCTCCCGTCATGGCCAGATTGTTGTTGCCGGGGTCTATCTGCTGCGCCCGGAGCGCCTCCCAGAGCTCGTGGGGAGGCGCGGGCGGGAGCAGGTTAATCAGGGACCAGCTGGTGTACAGCCCGTACAGCTCATCGGCGGTCAGTCCCGATTCGGATTCCCGATCCGTGGTCACCGCTTCCACGAGGAACCGTTCAAAATGTGTCGAAGTCATATCAGTTCCTTTACGCCGTTCATATCAGGACGCCGGGCTGCTTCAGCGCAATTGAGTCCGGCCCCATCCGGTGATCACAACAAAATTAGTGAAAGACAGACCGTTCTGTCCACTCGGCTCCATGATGCGCCCTCACTCCAAGTTCCGCTGACGGTCCTGCCCATGAACATTCCGTGAACATACTGGGGCGAGAACGCAGGGGAGGGGCCCCCAAGTTCGTGGACGTGGGAAGTTGGTCATTTGCGCGTGGTTTCGTGGGCCACACTTAGCACGTGCGTACTTTTGGTGTTGAGGAAGAATTTTTGATTGTTGATCCCCGCGATGGCCGTCCGCTGCCGATAGCAGGCGAGGTCCTACGCCTTCATGATTTGGGCCGTGCGGCTGAGGCTCCTCCCTCGTACCCGATGCTGGCTGTTGAGCTCCAGCAGGAACAACTCGAAGTAATCACGGGACCGCACAATCGCCTGGGCGGGCTGGGCGCCGAAATACGCGCCGGACGCTCCTACGCAGACGCGCTGGCCCGAAAAGCAGGCGCGAGGATCTCTGCCCTTGCCACGTCCCCGCTGCCGGTCACGCCCCGGTACACCCGCAACGACCGGTACGACGCCCTTCTGGCAAAGTTTGCGCTGACGGCACGGGAGCAGCTGACGTGCGGGTACCACGTCCATGTTTCCGTCGGATCGGACGAGGAAGGCGTCGCGGTCCTGGACCGGATCCGGTCCTGGCTCCCGTCGCTCATCGCATTGAGTTCGAATTCCCCGTTCTGGAACGGCGCTGACAGCGGCTACGCCAGTTTCCGCACGCAGGCCTGGAATCGGTGGTCGACGGCGGGTCCGACGGACGTGTTCGGTTCTGCTGATGCGTACCACTCACTGGTGGAGCGCCTGTCGGGTACCGGGGTCGTCGCCAGCCCGGATTTTGACGCCCGGCTGTCTGCCCGACACCCAACAGTGGAGATCCGTGTGTCCGATGTGTGCCTTGATGTCCGGGACGCGGCCCTCATCGCGGCTCTGGTTCGGGCATTGGTGGAGACCGCAGCCAGGGAATGGGAGGCCGGACAACCGGCGGACATGGTTCCCGCGGCGATCCTGCGACAGGGAGCCTGGCTGGCAAGCCGATTCGGTATCGACGGGAACCTGCTCCACCCGATAGCTCACAAACCGGACACCGCAAGAAATGTTGTTACCGCACTCTATGACCACGTCCGGGACGCCCTCGACGAGACTGGGGACACCGCCTACGTGGAGGAGTCCCTGCACCGGATCCTCAATCAGGGCACCGGCGCCACGCGGCAGCGCCAGGCTTACAAACGCAGCGGCAGCCTCGCAGATGTGGTTGCCCACGCCACCGGCGTCACCCACGATGAAACCGACAATCAGCACGTCCGCGGGGAACGGTTCTTCAGAGACGCAGAGAACGCCAGCCGACGTTCCGACCTGGTGGCCCTCTCGCACTGATACGTCCTGTTTGGACCTTCTGGACCTCGCCGAGCGCGGCCCGGCCCAAGGTGACTTGGAGCCCGTCTTCGGGGCCCTGGACAAGGACCCGGCCGGTTCGCTCGACGGAGTCCGGGACAAGGCGAACCTGCCCGCCGAAGCCGAACCGGAACGCGTACGTCGGGACGTCAGCGCATTGACGGCGAACAACTAGTTTCGGAAGACCTGGATAACCGGGCGCTCGGCCACCGGACCCCGTGGGTGACGAACCCCGTGGGTGACGAACCCCCGGGAGGTCCTGTGGCCCTACTCCAAGAAGACGCCAACAAATAGCATTGCGTCATGGAACAGCTGCAGGAGACGAGCGCTGACGAACCGGTCTTGTCTGCCACCACGGTTTTCGCCAGCCTCGCGGAATTGAGGGACGCCCCGGGCTATAGCCCAAAGGCCATAGCCGAACGGCTAACAAACTCGCTGGGCTCGGATGCCGCCGCACCCCTGCTGGGCGTCAGCGTGGAAGTTCTGGATCGCTGGACATCGGGCCAGGAGGCGCCGGATGCAGACGGCCGGCTCCAGCTTGCGGACCTGGACGCCCTTATTGGGCACCTCCACAGTGCTTTCACGCCGGCCCAGGCCATGGACTGGATGTGCAGCCCCAACGTGCAGCTGGGCTCGAGACCAATCGATGTTTACCGCATTCGGGGATCGGCGCCAGTAATCGGCGCCATCCGTGCCCACGTCCAGGAAGCCTTCGGCTGACTGGCCTGTCGTGCTCGCAGGTCCGGCGTCCGTTCACCATTGCCCGGTGCTGGCGAGGATGTAGTCGGTGGCGGCGGGTCCGGTCATGGTCAAGTGGTTGTGCTTGGGGTTGATGCGGTGGTGTTTGAGGGCCGCCCAGAGCGAGCGGGCCGGCTCCGGCGTGGCCTGATTTAGCAGGCACCAGCTGGTGTAGAGGCCGTAAAGTTCGTCTTTGCCCAGTCCGGCATCCGTCTCCCGCTCCGTGATGAGGGATTCGCGGAGGAACCGGTCAAAGTGGGTTGCGGTCATGTCAGTTCCTTTCCTGCCTGTCATGGGATGCCCGGATGCGGGGCCAAATTGAAATCGCGCCCTCAGGGCTGGGGGTTGTAGATAAAGTCCTTCGCATGGCTAACGGCCTTTCTGAAGGCGTCATTGCGGAGGGAAATTTGCTGTTGAGTGCTTGCCTGCCCGTTTTCGGTGTAAGCGGTGAGCCCGGGCCGCAGCACCCAGATGTCCCCGTCCGGAGGGAGATAGAAGACCCCGAAGGAACGGTGACGCGGGTCCTCGGTCCAGATGGGGACTACGGCGAGGGCCGCACCTGTGTCCGGGTTGATCCATTGGGCACGCGGCAGGGGTTGCTCGTGCACTTCGGGGTCAAGGAACGGTGCAGTACCTTTTCCCCAGCGTAGTTCGAACCGTTCGTAAAATGCCGGCAACAGCTGGCTGTCGTACGGGCGCCAGGCGCTCATGATGGACTCCTTTCCGGATTGGGGCGGCTGCGTGGGCGAGCGGGCCGGTCACTGTGGATGCCCAAGCTGTCCGTACCGCTGCGGGATGGACCCCGGTCTGCGAAGGGCCGGGGCCATCCCTGTGCGAGGCGTCTCCGGTCAGGCGTTGATTTCCTGGCGCTGGTTCTTGTTTGTTTCGATCTCGATCCGGCGGGGTTTTGCTTTTTCGGCCATCGGGATCCGCAGCGTCAGCACTCCGGCGTCGTAAACGGCGTCGGCGTTGAGGGCGTCGCCGAGGATGAGCTGGCGGCTAAAGACGCCGCGGGGACGCTCTGCGGCAATGAGCTCGGTGTTCTCGCCCGTCGGGCTTTTGCGTTCGGCCCTGACCGTCAGGACATTACGTTCGACGTCGATGTCCACCGAATCGACCTCCACTCCGGGCAGGTCGAAAGCAACAACGAATTCTTCCCCTTCCTGCCAGGCGTCCATCGGCATCGCGGCCGGCCTGGCCGTGGTGCCGAGGACCTGCTGGGTGAGCCGGTCGAGTCCACGGAACGGGTCGCTTCGCATCAACATGGTCTTCCTCACTCCTTACAGATCGTGTAGGACTCGAGTTTCACCAACCGGATTATCTGTTGTGGCTGGGATAGATTTTTTATAGCACTCGTGTGAGACTGTTGCAAGAGGGTATTTTGGGTTTCAAGGAGGGGCCGATGGTGCGGGACAGCGGGAGGGTCAGGGGGGTTTATGCCATTTCAGTGGCGGCTGAACTGGTAGGGATGGGGCAGCAGAACCTACGCCTGTACGAGCGCAAAGGGCTGCTGGAACCGGGGCGGACCGTTGGCGGGACCCGCCTGTACAGCGAACAGGACTTGGCGACACTGCGCCGGATCAGCGCGCTCCTCCAGGACGGGCTAAACCTTGCCGGCGTCCGGGCAGTCCTCGAGCTGGAATCCGCCAACCGGCACCTGGAACATAAACTTGCCGCAGCCAGAGCACGGCGCAAGCGCTGACCGGCGGCGCCGTGACCGCCCCCGCCGGTCAGCGGCAGCAGGGATCCGGGGGATGAAGCCAAGTGGCCTGTTGGGACCTTCTCGCCGGCCTGTCTCAGATCCGCTTTTGCCTTATCGCCCCGCCCTTTGGCTTTCTCCGGTTGGGTGCCCCAGGCGATTCGCCCGCGGCTGACTGGATCATCGTAAGCCGGACCCTTGCCAGATGCTAAGTGTGCTGATTAAATCATGCACATAGCGTCATTACGACGCTGATGTTCCAATCGGAAGGAAGTGCGTCATGGGAATTCTCGGGTTCCTCCTGCTCGGCCTGATTGCGGGAGCTATCGCCAAAGCTGTACTTCCCGGCAGGCAGGGCGGGGGCTGGGTAGTCACGCTGGTTCTGGGCGTCGTCGGAGCGATCCTCGGCGGCTGGATTGGTTCACTGATCTTCGGCGGAGGCCTCGGTGACTTCTTCGATCTCCGGACCTGGCTGCTGTCCATTCTCGGTGCTGTCATCGTGCTGGGAATTTTCGGCGCCGTCACGCGCAGAAGCCGGGCCTGACCCCGGCAACGCTGCCGGGCTCCGCGATCGAATCGACGGTTTCCCCTCGTAGTGACGAAGCCGTGCAGAACGACCGCGAGCCCGGCAGCCGGGCGTCGACACTGAAGACCCGGCCCTATCGAATGGGGATCGCTGTACTGGCGGCGACCGTCGGCGAGGCAGCTTGATAGGCCGGGCCAAATGTTGCGTGGGTCACATTCGAGGTTTGGTGTTGTCGGGGGCCGCAGCGTCGCGGCCTACCCCTGCAGGGAGAAATGTGTGACAGACAAGCTCAGAGTGACGGTCCGAGTGGACCTTGACTGCGCCCAAGCCCAAGTTGCCGCCGAGGGCCACGTGACAATGGAGAACGTTCGCGGCCTGTATGCGGTGATGAAACGCGCCAACTCAATCACGACCGGCCTACGCATTGAGATCGATATGACCGGGGCCCTTGTCGAACCGGACGCCCTGGAACAGCTTCGCGACTGTTCGCGGTCCCACCACCTGCCCACTCACGTGGATCCGCTCCAGTCCGAGTACAGGTTGAGCATCCTCGCCCCCGAAGAAACCGAAGTCCGCGCTGAGGTTCTGGTGCTGGCAGCCTGACGCCGGCATCACCGCCCCCGGCGTTCGGGTGACGGCCGACTTTCATCGCAGCACGGCGGCCACCGCGCTGATCTCGACGAGCGCGCCGGGAACGCCAAGCCCAGCAACACGCGCCCCAGTCACCAGAGCCGGTTCATCGGACGCGAGCTCCGCTGCGATCGCCCCGTACCCCGCTGCGATGTCGACGCCGTCGACGAATAGCACCGTCCAATGGACGACGTCGCCGAGGGTCGCGCCGGCGGCGGCGAGAGCGGTCCTCGCGTTCTCGAGTGCGCGGGCGGACTGTAGGGGTGCCATGCCCGTATGATCTCGCGGACAGCCGAAACCGGGGCCGCCCCAGTCGACTCGTCATGGCGCCCGGGGATGTTTCCTACTCGTACTCTGCAGCCGCCCGCTAATACGACGCCGAGACCCGGCGGTAGACCGGGGGTCAGGAAGGCCAGCAGCGCTGCCACGATCATGATGATCCCAGCGGTCAGGAACACCAGGGCGATGCCGCGGGAGATGCCTTCGCCCAGCAGCGGGGCCAGCTGGGCGGCGCCCTCAGCGGACCGCGCGTACGGGATGATCCAGACCTGGGCGATCGGGGCGCTGAGGAACGCGGTGATCGGCGCTGGCGCGGACTCAAACGCCATGGCGAATCCGAACACCCGGCCTTGCCGCGGCAGGGGCACCACCTGCTGGATGACCGTCTGCTCGGCTGCCCCGACGAAGGGCACCAGGACCAGGTACAGCCAGATGCCGGCGACAACGAGTCCGAACTTGCCGATCAGCGCACCGCCACGAGGAACCCGGTAGAAGCAACAGCAAAGAAGGTGCCCCACAACTCCACGGGGAACATCTCCAGGCCATATGGATCCATTAAGGCCATATAGACGCCACCGATGAAATTGTTGAACGTGGAAAACAGGATCAGCGCGAACAGCCCGGCAATGGCCAACACGGCGGCGAGCGAACCGCGCAGGTCGAAGCCGCGATGCGCGTCCGTGGCCGCGGCGCGCACCTCCTCGGGCATGCGCAAGGTGAGCAGGTGCGCGAAGGCCAGCGCCGTGAGCACCAGGGCGACGACGACCGTCCAGCCCATGCCCACCAGTCCGTTGGCATTTGCCCGCCGGTCCGGCTCGATGAGGATGGTGACCGTGGTGGACAGGGCGATGTTCCGCATGTTTTCCACCACCGCGCCGACCAGGATGATCACGGCGAAGATCCAGAACCACGGCTGTGTCAGGTCCAGCATGGAGGTGGCGGGTGCTAGCAGGAACATGACACCGGACAGCACGAACATCACCAGGGTGAAGCCGGCGGCGAAGCGCATCACGGCCAGCTTGCGGTAGCGGTCCACGAAGGTGCCACGGCACTGGAACCACGGCCGGCAGCCAGTTGTTAGGCCATGTGCTACCCCCATGGGGAATGCTGGAGCGTTGCTTTCCGCGGCTGCCCGTGCCCACCTTGTGACTGCGGCCGCAACCTCGGCCGGACTGCGGTGTGATGTGCGATGCGGTCATCGCCCATCTGTGGGAGAGGTAGGGACCCAGCCATCAGTCCCAGCGCGTTTCCAGCGTCTCCGTCACCGGGTGAACTTTGGCCGTCGCATTAAATGTTCTTGCCGCATCCGCGTGGGGGAGAATGCGTTCATGACCAATGACGATCTTCGGCCTGTCTACTTCCTTTCGGACAGCACCGGCATCACCGCGGAAACGCTCGGCAACACCTTGTTGACACAGTTCCCCGCTAATAACTTTGACCGCATCACGGTCCCCTTCATCACGACCGTCGAACAGGCCAGGACAGTGGTCGGCACTATCGACAAACTGGCCGCCACCGGCCCGCGGCCGATCGTCTTTTCCACCGCTGTCACCAGCGAGATCCGCCAGGCCTTGGCCACGTGCCGGGGGATCGTCGTGGATCTTATCGGGACACATGTCGGACAGCTGGAGCAGGCCCTCGGCTCAGCTGCCAGCGGCGAACCGGGCAGGGCCCATGGCCTGGGCAACGCTGAGCGGTATCAGTCGCGGATGGCCGCGGTCGAGTACGCCATGGAACACGACGACGGCCAGAGCCTGCGCGCGCTGGAAAAGGCGCAGGTCATCCTGGTGGCGCCGTCCCGCTGCGGAAAAACACCCACAACCATGTATCTGGCGCTGCAACACGGAATCTTCGCCGCGAACTTCCCGCTGGTGGACGAGGACTTTGAGCGGGAGGGGCTCCCCAAGCCGCTGCGGCCTTTCGTTGAGAAATGTTTCGGCCTCTCCTCGAACCCCCTGCGCCTGAGCCAAATCCGCACCGAAAGGCGCCGCGGCTCGCCCTACGCGTCGCTGCGGCAGTGCGGCTTTGAGCTGCGCAGCGCCGAGCAGCTGTATGTCTCCCACCGGATTCCGTACCTGAATTCAGCCACGGTATCCGTGGAGGAAATGGCGGCCACTATCCTGCAGCGCATGAACCTCAAGCATTAGGGAAAATTTTCACAAACCCGGTGTGGCGCACATCATGTGGAAAGAGCGCTCCAGACCTGTCAGTGTGGACAGGATTCGCGCCCACCAACCGGCCATCGCCGCGAACGGGGCGGCACATCTGCATGCCATCATCTGCAAAGGAGCAGTAACCATGACGACAGACATCCTGTGGTTCTCAGAACTCGGACTCAAGGACCTGGACCGGGTGGGCGGAAAGAACGCCTCCCTCGGAGAGATGGTGCAGAACCTGACCTCTGCCGGCGTCCAGGTCCCTGACGGCTTCGCCACGACAGCGGACGCCTACCGGACCTTCCTTGCAGACTCCGGCCTGGACCAGAAGATCGCCGACCGCCTGGTCGGCCTGGACACCGACGACGTGACGGCCCTGGCGGCCGCCGGCAAGGAGATCCGGGCGCTGATGCGCGAGACGCCCTTCCTGCCGGACTTCGAAACGCAGATCCGGAATTCATACCAGCAACTGGTGGACAAGCACGGGGGCTCCGAGGACCTCTCCTGGGCCGTCCGTTCCAGCGCAACGGCGGAAGACCTGCCCGATGCCTCCTTCGCCGGGCAGCAGGAAACCTTCCTGAACGTCCGCGGCATCGAGAACATCCTGGTGGCCATCAAGGACGTCTTCGCGTCCCTCTACAACGACCGGGCCATCGCCTACCGGGTGCACCACAAGTTCGAGCACGCCGAAGTGGCGCTCTCGGCGGGCGTCCAGCGCATGGTTCGTTCCGACGTCGGCGCCTCCGGCGTTATGTTCACCATGGATACCGAATCCGGGTTCCAGGACGCCGTCTTTGTCACCTCCTCCTACGGCCTCGGCGAGGCCGTCGTCCAGGGTGCCGTCAACCCGGACGAGTTCTACGTCTACAAGCCCGCACTGGAGGCCGGCCGCCCGGCCATCCTCAAGCGTGGACTGGGCGAGAAGGCGCTCCAGATGACCTACACGAGCAACCGCGAAATCGGCCACACGATTGACTTCGTGCCGGTGGAGGCTTCCCTGCGGAACCGCTTTAGCCTCACGGACGACGACGTCGAGCAGCTCGCCCGCCATGCCGTCGCCATCGAGAACCACTACGGGCGGCCGATGGACATCGAGTGGGGCAAGGACGGGATCGATGGCGGCCTGTACATCCTGCAGGCACGCCCGGAGACAGTGCAGTCCCGCCGCGCCTCCGGAAGCCTGAGCCGTTTCCGCCTCAACGGGTCCGGCCGGGTCCTGGTCGAGGGCCGCGCCATCGGCCAGCGCATCGGCGCCGGAAGCGTCCGCATCCTCACGTCAATTGATCAGATGGCCGCGTTCAAGACCGGCGACGTCCTCGTCGCGGACATGACCGACCCGGACTGGGAACCGATCATGAAGCGCGCCTCCGCCATCGTGACCAACCGCGGCGGACGCACCTGCCACGCGGCCATCATCGCCCGGGAACTGGGTATTCCCGCCGTCGTCGGAACCGGCGCCGCCACCGACCTGCTCTCCGACGGACTCGAGGTGACCGTCTCCTGCGCCGACGGCGAGACCGGAGTTATTTACGAAGGGCTACTGGACTTCAGCGTCGAGGAAACGGAGATCACCCAGCTGCCCGAGGCCCCGGTCAAGGTCATGATGAATGTCGGTACCCCGGAGCAGGCCTTCACGTTCGCGCAGCTGCCCAACCACGGAGTGGGCCTGGCCCGGCTGGAATTCATCATCAACCGCCAGATCGGCATCCACCCCAAGGCGCTGCTGAACCTGGACGGCCAGCCGGCCGACGTGGCCACGGAAATCCGGGAACGGATCGCCGCGTACGGCAGCCCGCGCGACTACTACATCAAGCGCCTGGCCGAAGGCGTGGCGACCATCGCCGCGGCGTTCGCGCCGGAGCCGGTGATTGTGCGGATGTCCGACTTCAAGTCCAACGAGTACGCCAACCTGATTGGCGGACCCGCCTACGAGCCGCACGAAGAGAACCCGATGATCGGCTTCCGCGGCGCCTCCCGGTACCTGGAGCCGTCCTTCCGGGACTGCTTCGACCTCGAGTGCGAGGCACTGTCCTTCGTCCGCAACGAGATGGGGCTCACCAACGTCAAGCTGATGATCCCGTTTGTGCGCACCCTGGACGAGGCCCGCGGCGTCATCGAACTGCTGGCCGAGAACGGCCTCACCCGCGGCGAGAACGGCCTCGAGGTGATCATGATGTGTGAGATCCCGTCCAACGCCCTGCTCGCCGACGAATTCCTGGACTACTTCGACGGATTCTCCATCGGGTCCAATGACATGACCCAGCTGGCCCTGGGCCTGGACCGGGATTCCGCGATTGTCTCGGGTAGCTTTGATGAACGCGACCCCGCCGTCAAGAAGCTCCTCAGCATGGCCATCAAGGCCTGCAAGGCGCGCGGTAAGTATGTCGGCATCTGCGGGCAGGGGCCCAGCGACCACGCGGACTTTGCCCAGTGGCTGGTCGAGGAAGGCATCGATTCAGTCTCCTTGAACCCGGACACCGTGGTGGATACCTGGCTCCGGCTCGCCGGCGCGGCAGCTGTAGCCGAGGTCGGGACGGCAGTCGGCGCCGAGGCGAACTGACCCTCCGTTTCGACCTGAGTGCCCGCCCGGGGAAATCCCCTGGGCGGGCACTCCCTTTAGTTCAGAGTGCAGTCAGGCCGGGTTGATGTCAGGCGCGTCTTTCGTCAGCTCGGTCGTTCTCTGCCCAGTGACGCGCGGCGGTACCATCCGGTGGTTGGCTTCGTGAGCTTGCTGCTGTTGGCACAATTCCGGTTACTGCAGTGCGACGGGATTTCGTCCTGCGGCCCTTTGGCGCCCGGCCCCTCGTATTTCAACCTTTCCAAAACCACGGCTGATCCACACGCGGCACAGATAAGAATTGACCGCATGGCTATTCGCTGCCTGTATCAGCCGGGCAACCCCTCCGGCGGATAGCGTTTAATTCGCGGATGCCGTCTTTGGCCCTGTCTTCCATACGTCCCCCTGAATTGGCCTGCGATTAGCGTACCGCGCTCGGGGCCCGGCACGCGTTCCGCTGCATGGCCACGCCATGGCAGCGGCCGGACGGCGGCCAATCGTCAAGCGCTACCCCGACGGCTCAGCGGATCCCGCTATCAACAATCAGCGTGATTTGAACAGGATTGTCCGAGACAAGCACGGCCTCGGAAGCTGTTGACGCATAGCCGCCGACGTTGGTGGCCTTGATGACATAACGGCCGTCTGGCAGCGCCAGGCGGAAGGCACCTGCCGTATCCGTGAGCGTTGAGCCCCGGACGCCGTCTCTGTCCAGGGCAACGACCGTTGCGCTGGGTACGGGCCGCGGCGGACACTGCTGGCCAACACGTTCGACCGGACAGACCGGTGCCGTCAGGACGTAACCGGTGACCAGTCCTGAACGGCCCTGCATCCGTCCGGACTCGTCGCCGCATCCGCACAGCAGGAGGGTAGCGGCGACCACCAGGGTCAGGTCAACACGTGCCACCATCACTCACCAAGCAATCCTGAACACCCCGACGCCGGTTCCCGCGATTTCCCACGGAGGACCGCCCCCGCGGCTCAACGCTTTGTGTACAACACCGAGTATCCACGCTTCACGAACCGGAATACAGGCCTTTCCGGGACCGTAGGCGACCAAGGATCACTCAAGCCGGAGGCATTGCCGGGTTCTGCCGACTGGTGCAACCGCCTGCCACACGGCATCGCTTTGCAAAGCCACCACGCGTTCGTCGGTGCCGTCCGAGAGTTCCTCCGCCGGTAGCAGCAGCGTACGCCGACCTCACTTAGCAAATCCAGAAAGTAGGAACCAGCAGCCATGAGAGCGTTCGTACGTGGTGGTGCGGGAACTGCGAGCGCAGACCTTCATGCCCGGAACAAGAAGCGCTGGGACACCCCGAACGTCGCCCACGACAACCCCCGGCCAGCACTTCCACGACGTGTCCGCGACCCTGACTTTCGTCGAAGACGGCGTCATTTTCCGTCTGACGGGAAGTAGCGGCTGATGGCGCCGTGATCATGCGTGAGCCAGGATCACGGCGCCATCCGAGAACGGCTTAGGCTTTCGTGCCCGTCAGCTGGGGATAAACCGCCTCGATGGGTGCGCTGAGTCCCGCCTTGAGCCGCACGGAGGTGTCGTCGGCGAGCACCTCGTACTCGCCCGCCTCGACGGCGTCGAACACGGCGCGCACGAGGTCCGCCGGGTCTGTCTTGGGGTCGGTCGAGTGCGCGGCCATTGCCGTGTCGACATATCCGACGTGCACGCCCACGACGTGGACCCCCTCGGGGGCGAGTTCCAAGCGCAGCGAGTTGGTTGCCGACCAGAGGGCTGCTTTGGTGGCACTGTAGATGCCCGCGACTGCGTACCAGCTCAGTGCAGAGTGGATGTCGATGATCACGGACTCGTCTTTGGCCGACAGGATCGGTGCGAAGGCGCGCGCCACGAACAGCGGGCCGAGGAAGTTCGTCTCTACGTTGGCCCGGATTTCTTCGTCGGAGTGACTAAGGATGCCCGGGCTGGACACGGACGTGCCGGCATTGTTGATCAACACTGTCACGTCCCCTGCGGCACCGACCACCGCCAGGATGGAATCAGGGTCGGTGACATCGAGGGTGAGGGGGACGACGCGCTCGTCATCCCAAGTGCGGGCGGTGCGGGCGGTGGCGTAGACCTTGCTCGCGCCGCGGGCAAGGGCATCGCGGACGAAGTGGGTTCCGATTCCACCGTTTGCTCCGGTGACAAGGACGACTGCTCCGTTGAGTGTAGTCATGTTCACGGTCTTTCCATTGTTGGATCGCCGCACCTGGCGGTGCAGCTGGTCGAAGATTTTCATGAGCGTCACCGCTGCCGACGAGCGAGCTTAGTGCTTCGGGCCGCCGTGGGATGATGAACGCAGGCACATTCGAGCCCCCACAGTAGTGACTACACTCATAACTGAGTCAGGTCAGATTCTATTCCGAAGGACGTGTTATGCCAGTCGCCCCTCAGCCGGTCGGCCGACGTGAGCGGAACAAGCAGGCCAAACTCGACCGCATAACAGCCGCTGCCCGCGAGCTCTTCGCAGAGCACGGTGTGGATGAGGTCACCACTCAGCAGATCGCGGACAAGGCCGATATTGGTGCCGGCACACTGTTCCTATACGCCAAGTCAAAAGGCGAATTGCTCCTGCTCGTACAGAACTCCAGCTACGCCGACGCGCTCGTTAGGGGCAAAGCTGCAGTGGAGACGGTACCCGACCCGCTCGAAGGGGTCATTGCAATCGTCCGCCCGGTTGTCGAATGCAATCGCGGCCAGATCGAAAACGGTCGGACATACCTGCGGGAGATGGTCTTCGGCGATCCCGAGGAACCCCACCACCGCGACGCCCTCGACCTGACTGTTCAGACCGAAGAAGCGATCACCGTCGTGCTGCGACGGGACCCACGTGTCGAGCCCGGCGACGCAGCCGCGCTCGCGCACGTCATCTCCGCGATTATGTTCCTCAGCATGGCGGCCACGACTAATGCCGCCGCCACCGTCGACGACATCGTCAGTGAGATCAGGGACCAGGTCAGAGTTATCCTGCCGCGCTGATCGCTGAGGCTCCGGCGTGGGCGCAGGAGGCCACAGACACCACGATATTGCCATTCTGGTGGGCAAGGATATTGACCCAACCCGCGCGGACCCGCGACACAACGGTTGGAAGAAGGCACTCCGCGACGCAAGCCTGCCCGAGGGGCCTGCCGAATTCACCGACTTCACCAGGCAACGCGTTTACGAAGCCACTCGCCGGTTGCTCGAACTGCCCAAGCGACCCACGGCCATCTTCGCGAGCTCCGACCTTCTGGCGGTAGGCGCCCTGCGCGCCGTCCACGAGGCCCACAGACGGGAAGTTCCAGCTCCTCCCCACGGAGCTCATCATCCGCCGGTCCTGCGGCTGCTGACGCTCCCTTTGTGTGCAGTCGGTGAGGGCCTTCGCCCACAACTACGACGTCGAGTTGGGGCTGCGCAGGGCTGGTGACTGACCGTCAGTGTTACGCGTATTGGGTGACGTGCAGGCTGTTGATCGTTGCCGTGCCACCGCTGGCGTATACAGCCAGGTCGGTATAACCGGGTGCCGGGAAGATCAGTTCCGTCATGGTGACCAGGCCGTCCTGGGCGAAGACTTCCACGGAACAGTGGTCAACGTAGATGGTGAGCTCGTAGGAGCCGTCCGCAGTCCGGATCGGGGCGGTGTCGATTGAGGCGAAGGCTTCATGAAAGTTTGTCTGTCCTGATTCGCGGCGGTCAACAATGAGGGCCCCGTCAGCGGGCCTGATGCCGATGCGGGTACCGTAGTCGCCGTCGCCACGGACTATTAGCCCGAATTCCCTCGCGCTGCCGGTCGTCAAAGCGACGTCGATGCGTTGGACGCAGCCCGCTGCACCCTCCAGGATGTGGATGCCGTCGGAGACTTCGGAGTTCTCAAGGCTGAACGTTCCGGCCGGGGCGGAAAGCGAGGCGAAATTGCCGGCTGCCTTTTGGGTAAGACGCGGTTTACCGTCGATGGTGTGGAGGGAAATCTCGCGGGCCAGGGTCATGGGGCTGCGCCAGGGTGAGGTGGGGATGTGGTTGGCGTATTCCCAGTTGCTCATCCAGGCGATCATCAGACGGCGGTTGTCGGGTGCGTCGCTGAACGAGACGGCGGCGTAGTAGTCCCGGCCCCAGTCCAGCCACTGGTATTCGCCCAACCGTTCCGGGTCCTGGGGGCCTTCGGTCACGGTGGTGGCAGAGGTGAATGTGGTCCCGTCGAAATCGCCTACGAAGTACTGCCCCGCAGAGCCGTTGTTCGGGCCGCCGGGGTTGAGGTTGACGGTTAGGACCCACTGAAGGTTCGTCTGGTCGCCGTCGACGGGGAGGGCAAACAGGTCAGGGCATTCCCAGACGCCTCCGGTGGCGTTGGCCGGGCCGAAGGTGCTCAGCGGCTCCCAGTTCTTGAGGTCGTAGGATTTATATAGCACAACCTGGAAGTCTGTGGCTTCGACGGCGACCATCACCCAATAGCTGCCGGCGTCGCCGTCGTAGCTGATGACTTTGGGGTCGCGGAACTCTGCTGACCCGCGGTTCAGGACCGGGTTGGCAGTGTGTTTGGTCCACGTGTAGCCTCCGTCCAGGCTGTAGGCCAGGGACTGCGCCTGGATGCCCTGGTGTCCGGAGCCGGGTTTGAACGCGCTGGTGTAGACGGCGACCAGAGGCGGAGCCGAGTCGGTGCCGAATCCGCTGGTGTTGTCCCGGTCGAAGACGATGCTGCCGGAGAAAATGTCTTCTTCGTCGTCGCAGGCGATGGCGACGGGGTGTTCGGTCCAGGTGAGCAGGTCCGGGGAGGTGGCGTGTCCCCAGGACATGTTGCCCCAGACATTGTCCAGCGGGTTGTTCTGGTAATAGAGGTGGTAGACGCCGTCGTGGAAAATCAGGCCGTTGGGGTCATTGAGCCAGGTGTTCCGGGCGGCGTAGTGCAGGGCCGGACGGAAGGTGTCGGCCGTCGTGGCGGTCGCGGCAGTCATGAACGCGGAGTCTCGTTTCTGTGCAGGTCTGGGGGAACGCATATGCGGGAGCTTGGGGGCCGGGTGGGCCGGCGCGGACCGGCCCACCCGGTAGGTCAGTCAGAGCTAGGAGTTCTTCTTGTAGCGGTCGTAGGCCTGCTGGTAGACCTCGATCATTTTGTCGACGCCGACGCTCTTGAGCTGGGAGACGTAGCCGTCCCATTCCTGCTCGATGCCGCCGGAGACGATCCACTTGGCGACGTTCTGCTTGACCAGTGAGGTGGTGTCCGTCTGGATGGTGCTGATCTGCTGCAGTTCTTCGTTGGACAGGGCAACCGGGGGGTAGCCGTCGTTGCCGGCGAAGGGCTTGTAGATTTCGTTGACGGTCTTTTGGCGTTCAGCGGCGCGTGGTTCGGGTGCGACAACGGTGGTGAAGTTCTCGGCGGTGTTGGCCTTCGGGCCGCCGGGGGCGACCTTCTGGCGGCGTTCGCCTTCGCTGGTTCCGGCTGGGGCGGGGATCTGGGTCAGCAGTCCGCTGGCGTCCTTTTGCAGGGTTTCACCGATCGGCCCCCAGTTGGCCTGGGCCGACTGGATGGGGTCGTAGAGGTTGTCGGCCCAGCGCATGGTCGCTGCCGGGTATTTGTTGTTCCGGGTGATGGCGAAGGCGCCGCGGGCGATTTCCTGGTTGTTGGACTGGCTGGCGATTCGCTGGCCGTCCGTGCCCTCAAGGACCGGGACCGGGGCGTAGTTGTTGGCTCGGTCGGCGCCGACCATTTCGGGGACTTCCCACCAGACGAAGGAGCCGAGGTTTTCCGTGGCGGCCTTGCCCTTGGCCAGGTACGCCTTGTCGTCCTGGGAGAACGATTCCGGATCGATCAGCCCCTCCTGGTACCACTCGTGCAGGGTCTGGATGGCCTTTTTGTAGCCGTCCTGGGTGGGGGTGAAGATGACTTTGTCGTCCTGGACGATCCGGTGGTCCATGTTGTCCGGCACTCCGCCGAGGGCGGCGATCAGGTCAACGATGTCCCCGCACCAGGAACCGGGCATGAAGCTCAGCGGTATGGTCTTGCCGGTCCCGGACGCGTCTTGGGTCTTGAAGGCCAGCAGGGCGTCGTGGAACTCACCGATGGTCTTGGGCATCGGGATGTTGAGCTTCTTCAGCCAGGCGGTGTTGATGGCCAGTTCGTTGGGGAACTGGACCAGGCCGAGCTCTTCGACGGATGGCAGGGAGTAGATGTGCCCGTCCGAGGAGGTGATGGCTGCCTTGATGTCGGGACGGGCGGAGAGCAGCTTGGAGAGGTTGGGCGCGTTCTTCTCAATGAGTCCCTCAAGGGGGATGAGGGTCCCGCTGGCGGAGTAGGTGGCGATCTCGGCGTCGGTGAGGCCGGTGTTGAAGAAGGCGTCGGGAAGGTCACCGCTGGCCAGGATGAGGTTCTTCTTTTCCTGGAAGACCGTTTCGGGCAGGTTCTCCCAGTTGATATGGACGTTGGTGGCCTTTTCCCACTCCTTGACCACGGCCATGGTGTTGTAGTCAGGGGCCAGTGCCGCTTTGGTGCCGGAGAAGGTCAGGTCGAGTTGCTTGCTGACGATCGGGAAGCCTGTTTGCTGGAACCCGAAGTCGGCGGAGGCGTCCTTGATTTCCGTGGTGCCGGAGCCGCCGCCGGAGCAGGCGGTGAACGTCAATGTTCCGGCCAAGACGGCGCCGAGGGCGGCGTATTTACGGCTGAATGCCATGGTCATTCCTATTCTGAGGTGGGGTTGCTGCCGTCCGATGGCGGTTGCCCGGGCGGTCGATATGGGGGAGGAGCTATTTGACGGCGCCGATCATGGCACCCTTGGTGAAGTGCTTCTGCATGAATGGCAGGGCAATCATGAGCGGCAGGCTCGAGACGACGATCATGGCGTACTTGGTGAGCTCCGCGATCCGTTGCGCAGCGGCATAGGATTCGATGTCTCCGCCGGTGGTTCCGGTGGAGGAGACGTCTGATTGGATGAGGATATTGCGCAGGACGAGCTGCAGCGGGTACTTGGAGTCGTCGTTGAGGAAGATCAGCGCGTCGAAGAACGAGTTCCAGTGCGCCACGACGTGGACCATGATCATGAGCATGATCAGCGGCTTGGAGAGGGGAAGAACCATCCTGAAGAAGAATTTGAAGTCGGTTGCCCCGTCCATCTGGGCGGCTTCCCGCAGTTCGTTCGGGATGGTGTGCTCGAAGAATGACCGGGCGATGATCAGGTTCCAGACCCCCACCGCACCGGGGAGGACCACGGCCCAGACGGTGTCCAGCATTCCCAGGTCACGGACCACCAGGTACTTGGTGATCAGTCCGCCGTCGAAAAACATGGTGATCACGAACAGCAGCATCAGGATTTTGCGGCCGGGCATGTCCTTGCGCGACAGCGCGTAGGCACCGCAGAGGATGGTGCTGACGCTGATGGCCGTGCCGAGGACGGTGTAGATGACTGTGTTGCCCAGGCCGTTCCAGATCCGGCTGTCGGCAAAGATCCGCTCATAGCCTTCAGTGGTGACCCCGGAGGGGAACAGCCAGACCTTGCCCTCGTAGACAGCGTTGGGGTCGCTGATCGATGCGATCACGATGAAGTACAGCGGGTACACCACGGCCAGGATGGACAGCAGCAGGACAGCGGTTGCGGCGATGTTGAAGACGCGGTCACCGTACCTGTCCCTGAGCGTCGGCCTGGGGCGGGGGCGTCCGCCCTGGCTGACGGTCCGGTTCGGGTTGTCGATAGTGCGGGGGTTGGTTGTCAATGACATTTCGGCATCACCACAGGGTCGCTTGGTTGGCCCGGCGCGCCACCGTGTTGAAGAAGAGCAGCAGCGCCAGGTTGAGGAGGGAATTGAACAGGCCGATGGCGGCCGAGTAGCTGAACTGCGCCTGCTGCAGGCCTGCGTGGTAGACGTAGGTCTGGATGATCTCGGAGGACGAGAGGTTCAGCGGCGTCTGCATGAGCAGCGCCTTCTCGAATCCGACATTGAGCAGGTTGCCGATAGCCAGGATGAATAGCACCGTCACCACCGGCATGATGCCTGGCAGATCGATGTGCCGGATCCGCTGGAGCTTCGAGGCGCCGTCAACCTTGGCCGCGTCGTGAAGGGCCGGGTCAATTCCGGCCAGGGCCGCCAGATACACAATCATGGAGAAGCCGGCGTTCTGCCAGACATCCGAGATCACGTAGATGGGGCGGAACCACTCCGCGGAGCCCATGAAAAAGATCGGCTCGCCCCCGGAGAGCTGGATCGCGTTGTTCACCAGCCCCGACCTGGGGGAGAGGACCACGAACATGATGCCGACCACCACGACGGTGGAGATGAAAGCGGGGGAGTAGAGCACCGTCTGGGTGAACTTCTTGAACCTCTCGCTCTGGAGCTGATTGACCAGCAATGCCAGGATGATGGGGATCGGGAAGGCTACCAGCAGGCCCAGGACCGCGATCCACAGGGTGTTGCCGACGACCTGGCCGAACTGGTAGGAGTTCACGAACCTGATGAAGTGCGTCAGGCCCACCCAGGGGCTGTCGGTGAACCCGTCCACCGGGTTGTAGTTCTTGAAGGCGATCTGCACGCCGTACATCGGCCAGTACTTGAAGACCAGAATGTAGACGATCGCTGGAGCTAGTAATACGTATAACTGCCACGCCCGAGAAACCCTCTTCATGCGGAGCGAAAGAGAAATTTTTCGTTGCGGCAACGGTGCCGCCGACGGACGCCCGCGTCGGGCCGGGATGGTGCGGCTCATGGCATCTCCTTAGGATGGGTCACTGACATGCGTTCAACGAGAGGGCAGTCCATCAGCTCGACCCGGCCATCGGGTTCCGCGTTTTGGAGGATCAGTTCAACCGCGCGCCGGCCCATGGCGGCGAACGGCAAGTCGAGGGTGGTCAGGCCCGGGCGAAGGTGCGGCGCCAGGATCGCCTGGTTGTCGAAGCCCACGATGGATACATCCCCGGGGATTGATAGCCGCAGGTCAGACACTGCCTGGTAGGCGCCCCATGCACCACGGTCATTCGCACAGAAAATCGCGGTTGGTGGCGTGGTGGCGGTCAGCAGCTCCATCGCATACTTGTAGCCATCTTCCTCGCCGCCCGCGCCGAAGCGGACCAGGGTGGGGTCCGCTTCCAGACCCGCGTCTTCAAGGGCCGCGGTGTAGCCCTGGTATCGACCGACGGCAGCAGGCAGCCCGCTTTCCAGGGTCTCGATGTTAATCAGCCCTATCCGGCTGTGCCCTGCGTCCAGCAGCCGGCGGGTGGCGGTGTAGCCGCCCGTGACTTCGTCGGGGGCAACGCTTGGGAGGCGGCCGGCACGGTCCTGGGAGTTCAGCACCACGGCCCGGACACCCTCCAGGGCCTCCGGAACGTCCAGCTGCCGGTGATACATGGCGGCGTAGACGACGCCTGCGACCTTGTAGGAGAGCATGGTGTCCAGGGATGCGGCCTCGAGCTCCCTATCTCCGCCGGTGTTCACCGTGAGCAGGAGGAGCCCGTCCTCCCAAGCCCGCTGCTGCGCGCCTTCAATGATGGCGCCGGCAAAAGGGGAGGTGGCGACGGAATCGCCGATGAACCCGATCATGCCGGCCACGCCTTCGCGGAGAACCTTGGCGTGGGCGTTGGTGCGGTAGCCGAGCCGGTTCACAGCGTCCCGAACGCGCTTGCGGGTATCCTCGGAGAAACGCGAGCCGGAGGCCGAATTCAGCACCAAAGACACGGTGGCCTGTGAAACACCGGCAGCAGCTGCGACGTCGTGCATTGTCGGTCCTGACTTTGGCCGTGATCCAGCCATGGGCACCTCCTCGGGCCAGTAGTCATTGGTGGGTTATTCGTATAACTGGATCAACTGTAGCGGGCGTCACATCAAGCGTCAACAGGGGCGGAGACTTCCAGGGGAGACAGGGTCTGCGCAAGCTAGTCGACCTTCCGACACCCTGGTCCTGACCGCCCCACGGGGTCGCTGGCGGATTCCGTGTGACGGTCAGGGGGCAATTCGGAGTTTTGGGATCAGTTAACGGCTCGGCTGTTCGGGACCGGTGGCGTGTACTGGCCTATTTCTTGTGGACGATGTAAATGGCGCCGGTCGTGACGTCCTCTTCGAGCGCTTCGAGGGTCCGGCCCCGGGTTTCGGGGACCTGGGTGTAGATGAAGATCAGCGCCAGGATGCCGACGATGCCGAACAGGAAGAAGGTCCCCGTGATGCCGACCGCCGCCACCAGAGACGGGAAGAACAGGCCGAGGAAGGCATTGGCGATCCACAGGCAGAAGATAGAGATACCGATCGCTAAGCCGCGGATGTGCAGTGGGAAGATCTCCGAGAGCATCACCCACACGGCGACGTTGAGGAACGTCTGCATCGAGCCCACGAAGGCAACCACCAGGAAGAGAATCACGAACGGCCGGGCGGGGTCGCCGACCGGAAGGGCGATCGAGGCAATGCCGATAAGGAAGTGGCAGATCGTGGTCAGAATAAAGCCGGTAATCAGGGTGGTGCGGCGGTTGATGCGCTGCATCAGGGAGAGGCCGATGACTCCGCCGACGACTGCGATGACGCCCGGGGCGATGTTGGCGATAAGCGCGGCGCCCGAGTCGAAACCCGCCTCGATGAGTACGGACTGGCCGTAGTACATGATCGAGTTG
>NZ_JAGGPO010000052.1:0-9862 GCF_018613775.1 Arthrobacter sp. ISL-69 | reverse complement strand
ACCGATGTCCCGAGACATAACATGTGGGTTTTGCCTTCGGTGCGTTTGCGGTCGTAGTAGGTCCGTGAGGCGGGGCAGCTTTTCAGGGCCGAGAGCCCGAAGAGGTAGAACACCCGTAGCAGCCTGCGGTCGTAGCGGCGGGGGCGGTGGTGGTTGCCGGTGATCCTGCCGGAGTCCCTGGGTGCGGGGGCGAGTCCGGCGACGCCGGCGAACCGGTCCGCGGTTTGAAAGACGGTTAGGTCTCCGCCGGTGGCGCCGAGGAATTCGGCGGCGAGGACGGGACCGAAGCCTGGCATGCTGAGCAGGGTTGTGTGTGCCGGTGTTCGGTGACTTTCTCGCTGGTCAGGGCGTCCAGGTCTGCCAGTTCCTCGTTCAGGGTGATGATTTCCTGGGCGAGGGCTGCGACGATCAGTTCCCCGAGGTGTTGGGCGGGGACGGTGGTGTGCTGGGATTTCGCCGCGTCGATGGCGGCCTGGGCGACAGCGGCGGACGAGCGGGTGCCGTGTTTCTTCAACCACGCCTGGAGCCTGCTCTGGCCTGTGCGGCGGATTCCGTCCGGGGTCCGGTGTTTGGTCAGCAGGGTCAGGGCGGCTTTGGAGCGGCTGTAGTCAAAGGCCCGTTCCAGCGCGGGGAAGTATTCGAGCAGCTGGGCCTGCAGGCGGTTGATCGCCCGGACCCGGTCCGCGGACTTGTCGGCCCGCCGGGCAGTGAGGATCCGTAGCCCGGTACCGATCTCATCCCCGGCCCGCAACGGCTGCAGATCACGGCGCATCCTGGCCTGATCTGCTATCACGGCGGCGTCTTTCGCGTCCGTTTTGCCTCGCCGCGGTAGAGCTTGGAGGCGTGGTGGACGGTCCGGCCCGGGATGTAGAGGATGGTCTGGCCGTGGGCGACGAGGATAGCGATGAGCAGCGCCGGTCCCGCGTGGTTCAGGTCCGTTGCCCAGATGACCTCATCCCCGTCGGCCAGTTTCAGGACGTCGGCGACGAGCTCGAGCAGGGCCGGTTCGTCGTTGGGGATTTTCTGCGAGAGCAGACGGGTTCCGTCGGCGTCGATCACGACGCAGTGATGATGGGCTTTGCCGGCATCGATACCGGCCCATAGGTGCACCAAAACAGCCTCCAGTCTGTCGGATAGGTGGAACCCAGCAGATAACCGCGCCGTCGTGTCCTTATCCGGCGATCATGTCGCGTCTCTCAATCAGCGGTCGGGTCATCGCGGGGTGGCGGGCGGCCAATCCTTCGGAGCCGTCACGACGTGAATCGTCCGGCCACAGCAACAAAGCCATACCCGCCTCCCCTGGGTAGCCACGACCTTACAACGGCCGGGGAACTGCACCCGGTAACAACATAAGGACGGCAGCAAAAGACGTCGTAGACACAAAAGGGCCAGGGGTGGCCGGAGCTCTGCGACGGACAGCACTGACCCAACAGCCGGCCGCGCCAGCGGACGCCCAAACGGGTGCGAGCCCCGCGAGCATGCCCTGTTCCGGGGCCGGCATCTCCAATAGCCGCGCTGCTTCAGCGCTCTGCTTTCCTCCCCGGGTGGTGGAGCCGGGGTTTCCGTTTCGATAACCACCCCGGTGAGCATCGTCCGGTAGCCGGCATCGGCTGGGACGCCGTTCCCAGAAGCGCTTGTGGGCCTTGAAGCTTACTGCCACACCGCCCCTAACGGATGGTTCTGGGGTCTGTCCGGCGGACGGAAAGGACCCCACTGTGCGCCTGCTTGTTGCCCCGCTCCGATTCACCCACTCTCGACGAACGCACATAGCCGTGGCAGTTGTTCTTGCTGGGGTGCTTTGTTCGGCGACTGCCTGCCAGGGGGGTGTGAAACTCAGCCAGTCCGCAGTGGATGACGTGCTCCGGACGGCAGGCAAGGCCTCCAAGGAGATCACGGTCAGCACGGAGGATCTTCAGAGACTATCGGCGCGGGCCGGGACGAATGCGGACAGCCTGTCGTCCGTCGCCCCGAAACTGCAACAGAGCGGTGGCTGGACTAACGCCAAAGATATCGTCAAGAGACTCTACGCCGACCTGACCGATCCGGAAGGCGCCGGGGGTGCCATCAAGTTCGGCTGTCTACCGTTTGACGAACAACCCAAAACGCCGCAACAGCTGCACAACGAGCTGCTGCTTGACACGCTCAGCGTACCGTTGCTGGAACGGGGCCGCGTACAGGCGGCCGCTCGGGAACTGCACACGACGATTAGTCGGGACAAGGTCAGCCCGGACTACGAAATCCGCAGCGCCGCCTTTTGGTTCTGCTTCACCCACGATGCGCTCCCCTAACCCCTGCGACTCCCCCGTCTGAGCGTCGCCTCTGGTGCCCTGCTCGCCTTCCCGGGAACCCGGACGCCCACGGCGCCGCCGCAGCTCGTAAGGGGAAAGATAGGATTCTCAACGCACAACGTATCGACATCCGTGGCCGGACACTCGTCCCCGTCCCGCTGGCAGCGTGGCTGTAGCCGAACCGCGAACGTGCTGCTCCTCGCAGTTGTGATCGGTGGCCTCTCAGGCTGCGGCATGCTGCTACCACAATCACCCCCATCGACCCCGGCCCCCTCGACCCAAGCGCCAACGCCGGCCGGGGAGTCGGCAGCACCCGTCGGAACCGCGATGCCAACGGACGATTCACTGGCATGCGCCCAGGCCAGAACGCTCGCCACCGAGCATCCCCAGCAAGCGCTCGATCTGATCGACAAAATCCGCGGATCCTATGCACCACAGGAAGGTGCGGCCCGGACAAACTGTGCCGACGAGCGAAACTTCGCGTTGCAGAGACTCGGGGAAACCCAGCAGGCAGCCAACACCGCCACGCCAACCCCGCCTGTGGAACCCCGGCAAGCGCAGACGGCATGGGACAAGTACTGGACCTCCTGGGTTTCGCCGTGGCAGACTCTGGCCCTGACCGGCGCGGGCGCCGTGCTTGCAATGATCATCCTGGCCCGCCTGCTCGCCTTCCTTCCCGGCCCGTGGATGCCTCTCCGCTGGCTGGACTGGAAGCACCGCTCACGAGCCTTGCGACGGACTGCCTTTTGGGCAGGTCTCATCCTCATGGTCGGACCGACCCTGCAGTTCGTCACGTTGCTTGCGTTAAGTCAGCGTCCCGCCGCCACGCCCGCCCCGGGAACGCCGCCGGATCCGGTAGCCCCGTTTAGTCCCGGGGCATCCCTTGGGCTGGGGACCTTGCCGGGGCTCCTAGCTCTCTCTGTCGTTGGGTCGTTGTTGTTTGCGACCTGGATCGCCAGCCGGCCCCGGCTGTCGATTGTCGTGAAGGACAAAAGCGGTGCTGTGAACGAATCGATGACCTCTTACATCATCGCCCTCCTCGCCGAACTCGGGGCAGCGGCACCGAAGGGAATCGAGGTCCCGCGAGGGGCCGATGCCACCGGGCTGGCCGATGCATCCGTAAGCGCAGAAATAAGCAACAAAGTGCTGGCTGCCCTCTCAAAGGCCCTTTTGGCGGTCGTGGGCCTAACAACCTGGAAAGTCGTTGTCGACTCAGCCACCGATAACGACCTGTCTGTCGTCATCACGCGCAACGGCTGGAGCGTGAAAGCGACCACCATCAGCACCTCAAATCACCTCCTCTTTCCCACACCGGCCGCAAAGACCAGCACGCCTGCACCAGAGGATGCCTCGCCGGACAAGGACAGCGCGGCGACCGGGAGCGCGCCGGCCTCCGAACTGCACAAACTGGCAGCGGCATTCGTCGTGGCAACACTCGCCGAACACGAACAAGGATTTGAAGGTCTTTGTGGTGCCACGGACTGGCGCAGCATCGGGCTTCAGTATCTGGCCACAACAGGCCATGCTCTCGAGGAAGTCCATCAAAAACTCCTGCTGGCCAACGCCGTCAACGTCGACCCTGAGAACCTGCTTGCCTCCACGGCCCTCATGAACATCCTCCACAGGAAGGGCACGACCCCTGGCCCCTTGACAGACTACGAAACATGGCTCGACCGCACGATAGAGAAAATAGACAAAACGGATCCCCTACCGCCTGCCGGCAAAGCAGAGAGTGGCGCCACCGACAAACCCGCAGGGACGGAGAAAGCCAAGGTCACACCCGTACGGCGGAATGCCTGGACAGTTGCTGCGTTCGAAGGACACCGCGCTCTGTTGTACCGGCTCGAACTGACGCGACTGTCGGTCGGGATGAACAGGATGGCCGCCGTGGCCTCCGCTGCTGCTGCTGCTGCGAAGGCAAAGCGGGCTTCCAATTCCATGCACAGGGCCCCGACACCCGACGGCCAATCCCGTGTCATCGAACAAGGTCGGTCGCAGGAAGACTATGTAAAGCTCGCCAAGAAACTCATCAGGCGCCTGTCGGACCCTCGCGTTCCTCACTTGGAGTTGGAAAAGCGGCTCCGCCCACATATCGCGTTGATCTTTCTAGACCTTCAGGGAGACTGCAAGGAAGACCCACTAGATCCGGAGACCGCAGAGAGCTGGTCGGAATGGCGCGATGAGGCCCTCAAATCCCCGTCGCCCACCATCGCCTACAGTGCAGCCTGCAGCTACGCGCGGCTCTACGCACGCACCCGGGATGAAGACCCACGCGCCGACCTCGCCCCCATTTGGGGCGATATCCAGCGCCGGCTGAATATCGCCACTCTCGACGCGGATATCAGCGCATGGGTCACTGAGGACCCCGAACTCTGCCTGCACCTCAAAGGGAGCCAGGACTGGGAAAAATACACCACAGCCCTCGCCGGCCCGGACACCCCGAAGCCAAAAGGGAAAGGCCTGCGGCAAATTCGGGAGGACCTGGAAGGAATCCGCTACCAACCCCGTGCTTCGGGAAACGGCAAACGCCGCCACTAGGAGCCCCAGGTCAGCAGGATCGCCGGCGCTCCGGATCAAACGGTATGGCCGCCAACGATGGCAGGATGACCCAGTGGTTATTGGTCGAAGACACGCGGCGCCAAAAGCGGAATGGACCCCTCATGCACCGGGGCAGGCTGACCCGTACCCGTATCGCGGCGCTGTCAGGCGCTCCTGCCTCGACCGCAGGTTATCCCCTTGCAGTGGCGAAGGCAAAGGATCCTGACTTGAGTCCGCGCATGAGGAAGCCGCGGGCGGTACGACGCCGCGGGTCAGCGCTCACGGCTTGGAGCGGATGCGGGAGCTGGTGTCGTCGGTGCAGGATACGGGACAGTATCCGTCCACACGGTCCGGGTCGGCGGCCGAGCGGAGCCTGGCGTCCTGGTTGGAACGGCGCCGCCATGAGGCCGCCCACGGGACGCAACGGTGACATCTTTCCCCATCACCCTCACGGGGTTTTTTATCAGGACACCAGGATCCTGTCACGATGGCCTCCAGCTTGTTACGTGGAATCCCGCAGCAATGGTGCGGGCTTTCCGCCATAACATCATTCAGCTACCCGGCGCCCCGGGTTTCCGTCCCCGACGCCGCCCGGCACGGATTCATCCAGCGCCTTGGCCGGTTCCAGCTCGCCGCGGCGCAGCTTGTACCGCTGGGTATGCAACCACACTCCCAGCTCGGGCCTCCACACCGGTCACGGTCACGGTCGCCTTGTGCCGCGGCCAGTCATGCCCGGCAGCCCGGTACTTCACCAAGGCAGCCAGCCTGGCCTGCCATCTGGTCTCGTCGACCACCGTGCGTACTGCACCATCCCTGCCCGCCAGCACGCCCAACCCGTCCCGATACTCAGCCGCCACCCTCACCATGAACGGACAACCGCTGGAACCGTTGGGCGTGGACCCCCTCGCCGTACCAGGGCACCTACGTCGGGAGGGCCGCTCGTGCCGACGGCCGGGCCGATAGTCCGCTAACCGTGGTATGGAAGCGCGAGCCGGGTGCCCACACCCATCCTGGCGGCCGTGGTGACCACCGTCTGCGCAGCGCTGCCCGGCCGATATTACTCCTCCGAGGCCTGGGCCTTCATCCCTCGCAAACGGCACGACCATCAACGACAGGGTGCCGCAGTCCTGGGCGATAGCCCGGGCGACGACCTCAGCCCTGGCACTGCTACTGGGCCTCATCCTCCTGCTCGGCTGGATGACTGCCCGCGGCTCTCCCCCTGCCGTCGTTGCCTACAGTGTGGGCGCAGTGGTCGGCATCGTGATTATCATGACCACCTCCCTGCTCTGGAATCTGGCAGCACCCGCGCACCTTCGCACCAAAAGCGGGACCCGGTTGTCGGCATTTGCCACCTTTGCCGCCGTGACCGCGACCCTGGTCCCCGGCTACATCGCCCTTTCCCATGCAGCCGGTTCAGAGGGCTGGCAGACCACCGACATCGTGATGGGCGCGGTGATTATGCTCGCTACCCAGATCGTCTGGTCGTTGATCCGACTCATCCCACGGGAGGCAGCCAAGCGCGTCGCGGCCGCTGGCTGAGAGGGCAGTGCCGACGTCACAGCCGTCCGGCTGGCCGGCGATGGAGGACCGGCCGGCGATCTGCGGCCTGATAAGCCAGTCATGCCCGAGTTGAGGGCGGATCGCCCATTCCTTCGTAGTCCGTGAAGATGTAGTGTGCGCCGGCGCCCTGAAACCTGCCTTCGGGCCAGTACCCGCTCCGTACGCCGTCCGCGGCGCCCTCCGTAGCCCATCAGATTTCGTCGCTAGTCCAGGGGAAGAGTGATGGACACCAGCGTGCCTTTGCCTGGTATGGAATCGATGGAGATGGTGCCGCCGGCTTCGTGAACGGCCAGAGTCATCATGCACAGGCCGTGCCCTTGATGCCGGCCGCCGAGGAGTTGGCTCTGGGCGCCGTAGCCGTTGTCCGTGATGGTCAGCCGGACACCGTGGTGGACGGCTGCCAGCCGGAGCGTCAGCTCGGTGGCTTGGGAGTACTTGAGCGCGCAGTTCAGTGTTGCCTGCGCGGCCCGGTAAAGCAGCGCGGCGCTGGCCGCCGGTAACTCGACGCCATGGTGCGGGATCTCCCAATGCACGCTGACCCCGCCCTGGCGCAGGGGAACGGTCAGTTTGTCGATGCAGCCAGCGAGCCCCAAGGTATGGAAGTCACTAACTCGGTCATCCGTGATGGCACCGGCGGCGTTGCCTTCGTCCAGAACTGCTACTTGACTCACGGCTTCCCCTGCTTCCCCTGCAATCCCTGTTGAGTGTCCGCGCACCTGATCCGGCAGGATCCGGGCGCCTGGATCAAGACTGGCTACTCAGCATCAAGGATTCCGACAGCTATCCGCAGTTCTCGTGCAAGTTTCCGGCAGAAAATACGGCGTACATTGCCTCGGCCGACGGTGGGCAGAAAAGCGCGCGAGAGCCAGAGTGGCACCGATGTCCCCCGTTCCCCTTCCGAAGGCAGAGCCAACCGATAGGGGCCGTCAGATCAGACTCGCGCCCAGCGTTCATAGCTTGTAACAGACCCTTCATCGTCGACAGCAGTAAATTACGGAGCGCCTCGCCATCAGAGCAAACCGCGCAGAACATGCCCTCGTCGAGACGCTACGCGCGTACAGCAGCGAGGCGGTCGTCACGACTCCTTAGAACGGGACGGCCAGATCGCTGGCGCCACTGCACACCCGTTTTGATCGGCATGGCAGGTTATCTTCACCGGGCAGTGGCCCGCTCTTCCCCGTGCCTTTGAGCGGGCCACCTACCGACACCGTAGATCCTGGAGACCCGTTACAGTGACGGTACTGGGATGGTACGCCCTCCATCGCGCCGGCGAACTCTGCCATAAGACCCCTTCAGCCCGTGGTATTTGAAGATGATCTGCTAAGTCGTCGGGCCCGGTCCGCTTTGGGCGCCTTCGGTAGGCGAATGCGGAGATGAACCGGAAGGCGTCACCTCCGGACGTCCGCGGGAAGCCTCGCGTGTGCGGCGGCGACGGTCATGGGCGACGTGCGGTCCAGGCCGTAGTGGACGCTGTGGACTAGCGGGCGCACGATTGTTTGCCCCAGCTCCCCTATGTCGCCATTACTCCCCGGAGTATCCCGACAGCCCCCATGCGGGCGGGATCCCCCAACGTACCGATTGTCTTGGGTGCCTGAATTCCGGCCAGCGACGTACTCTCAGAAAGGCATCGCTAAACCAACCGCACCGAGGCCGGAGCAGCGGTCGCCACTGGCTGGTTTCCAGGCAGCGGCGCACAGAACAGCGCCCTGCCCGGAATGTCTCCGGAACGGGGCGCCGCTCATGGGTTTTCTGTGCTTACCTCAACGCCGGTTCAGCATCGAACCGAGGTCACCAGAAGTGGGCAACGTCCACGACCAGCCGCGATCCGGAGCCAGGTCCGTCCAAGGTGAAGACCCGGAACGGGAGGCGTGCACGGACGCCGAGGCCGACGCTTGTATAGCCTTCGAAACTGCCAGCGTAGGCTACCTGCCGGAAGCTCTGGTACCCCGCCACGTTGGACAATTCGGCTTTGGCCGCCGGGCTGTACGTGACGGTGCCGGTCTCGCTGTCATAAGAGGGCGCATTCACAGTCACCTGGAGGAACGCCCTGCCCTGCAGCGGGACTGTGAACCCTGAACCGTCCTGCACCACCCGGTCAACATACCGGGCGGTGTAGCCGGCCACTGGGCCGTTGAGTTCAACCACCATCCGGTCGAAGCAATAGTGCTGCCCCGTCCTGACGTTGGTTACCGATGCGGTACTCATTGCCGGATGTGATTCGACCAGCGATCCCCATGCGAGTCCGCAATAGGACGTGGTTGCCGAGGCGGGCCCCGGAGCCAGAAAACCCAATCCGACAGTCATAACGATAACTGCCAGCCACGTATGAATCTTTTTCAAGGCGTGCCACCCTTCGAGTGATTGGATAGCTCAAGCGTAGGGGCCCTATAGTCCCCCAAAACAGGGTTGTGGCCGGTTCGGCACGGAACCGTTAGAGGAGCCTGTTTACGGTCACGCGGGGGTAATTCCAAGCCGGTTTTCGGGACGAAAGAAACACAATTAACACCGTTCCTGCACGCGACCGTTATCTCTCATAACGACGCCGGAACGCCGCTAACGATGCCCTGTCCCGGACAGCGGACGGCCCCACCCTCGGCATTGATCGCGCGTAGAGCAGACGGAGCGCGCGAGACCCGCCCCGGGCCGGGCAGCGTCCGGTCCGGGAGCCGTGGGCCTTGAATGTCCGGGCCAAGGTCTAGGGTTTACACTGAATGAATCGAACATATATTCGAATAAAGGTGTGTTGTGGGCGTTATTGTCGGTCCCCACGTGATAGATGCGGGTGCGTCGTTGTTGTCGGTGCTGGTCTCTCCGGTGCCGGTTGCGGCGGGGTTCCCGTCGCCGGCGCAGGACTACTTTGATGGCCGGATCGACCTGAACGAGCATCTGATCAAGGACATCACCAGCACCTATGTGGTGCGGGTGTCCGGGGAATCGATGGAAGGCGCCGGGATCAGCGACGGCGATGAGCTGATCGTGAACCGGGCCCTTGAACCCGTGGACGGGTCCGTCGTCGTGGCGGTCCTGGACGGTGAACTGACGATCCAGCGTCTGAGGATCACGGCCACCGGGGTCGTGCTGCAGGCGGAGAATCCTGCGTTCCCGGACATCCGCGTCCCGGCCCTGTCGGACCTGAGCATCTGGGGCGTAGCGACCAGGTGTTTGCATCATGTCTAAGCCGGCGCTGATGCGGCACATGCCGCAGATCGCGCACGTGGACGTGAACTGCTTCTACGCCTCGGCCGAGCGGGCGTTCGACCCGTCCCTGGAAGGCAGGCCCGTGATTGTCCTGTCCAACAACGACGGCTGCGCCGTCACCCGCTCCCCCGAAGCCAAATCCCTGGGCATCGCCATGGGCGAGCCGTGGTTCAAACTCGCACCCCGCGCCAAGGAATGGGGACTCGTTGCCCTGTCCAGCAACTACGAACTCTACGGGGACATCAGCGCCCGGGTGATGGACCGTGCACTGTTGCAAC
>NZ_JAGGPO010000051.1:0-32277 GCF_018613775.1 Arthrobacter sp. ISL-69 | reverse complement strand
ACGTTGCGCTGGTCGTCGCCGCGGGACAGGTGGTAGCCGCGGATGGCCAGCAGGCCGGCGAGCTCGCCCTGGGATCCGGCGTTGGGCTGGATGGACACCTGGTCGTAGCCGGTGATTTCGGTCAGGTCATCTTCCAGACCTTCAATCAATTCGCGCCAGCCCGCTGTCTGGGAGTCCGGAGCAAACGGATGGATCGAGGCAAACTCGGGCCAGGAAATGGCTTCCATCTCGGCCGTGGCGTTCAGCTTCATAGTGCACGAGCCCAGCGGGATCATGGTCCGGTCCAGCGCGAGGTCACGGTCGGACAGCTTGCGGATGTAGCGCAACAGCTGCGTCTCGGAACGGTGCGTGTTGAATACCGGGTGCTGGAGGAAATCGGTCGGGCGGACAACGGAGGCGGGCAGTTCGAACCCGGACGCGGCGCCCACAGGACAGGCGCCGAAGGCGACGGCAACCGCAGAGAGGACCTCCGGCGTCGTCGTCTCATCAACGGAAACCCCGACGGTGTCGGCGTCGATGGCGCGCAGGTTGATGCCGCGCGCTTCGGCGGCGGTGATGACCTTGCCGGCCTTGCCGGGGACGCGGACGGTGAGGGTGTCGAAGAAGGACTCGGAAACGAGCTCGCGGCCGGCCGTCTTGAGCGCGGTGGCGAGGGCACGGGTGTGGTCATGGACCGTTTCGGCGATAGCCTTCAGGCCTTCGGGGCCGTGGTAGACCGCGTACATCGAGGAGACAATGGCCAGCAGCGCCTGTGCCGTGCAGATGTTGGACGTGGCCTTCTCGCGGCGGATGTGCTGCTCGCGGGTCTGCAGTGCCAGACGGTATGCGGGCACTCCAGCGTTGTCCTTGGAGACGCCGACGATGCGGCCGGGAAGCGTGCGCTCCATGCCTTCCCGGACAGCCATGTACGCGGCGTGCGGGCCGCCGAAGAACAGCGGCACGCCCAGGCGCTGCGCTGTTCCGACGGCGATATCGGCGCCCTGCTCCCCCGGAGGCGTGATGAGGGTCAGCGCCAACAGGTCGGCAGCCACGGTAACGAGCGCACCGCGATCCTTGGCTTCAGCAATGACAGCCGACTGGTCCCAGACGCGGCCCGAGACGCCGGGCTGCTGCAGGACGACGCCGTTGATGTCGCCCTCGGGCAGTCCCTTGGAGAGGTCAGCGATCTCGACCTGGAAACCAAGTGCCTCAGCGCGGCCCTTGACGATCGCCACGGTCTGCGGGAGGCAATCGGCATCCAGCACCGTCTTGCCGCTTTGAGCCGTCTTGTTTTTATTGGCGCGGCGCATCAGCAGCACTGCCTCGGCAACTGCCGTGGCTTCGTCCAGCAGGGACGCGTTGGCCACGGGCAGGGCCGTCAGGTCCTGGACCATGGTCTGGAAGTTCAGGAGGGCTTCGAGCCGGCCCTGGGAAATCTCCGGCTGGTAGGGAGTGTACGCCGTGTACCAGGCGGGGGCCTCGAGGATGTTGCGGCGAATGACCGGCGGCGTGAGGGTGTCGTAGTAGCCCTGGCCGATCATCTGCACGGCAGTCTTGTTCTTGGACGCGAGCCGGCGAAGCTCGGCCAGGACCTCGACTTCGCTGAGAGCCGCCGTGCCGCTCGGCAGCGTCAGCGCAGTCTCCTGGCGGATGGAATCGGGGACGGCGATGTCCACCAGGCCGTCGACAGAGTCGTAACCGATGGCCTTGAGCATGGTGTCAACGTCGGCCTGGCGCCGGGCGCCGATGTGCCGGTCCGCGAAGGCGGTGGGGGTTGATTGAACAGTCAAGAGGAACTCCATGATTCAGGCGCCCTGAGCGCCACGATGATGTGGGTTCCTCCCCGCTCTGTATTGGACCTGAGAGATTCCGCGGCATGATTGCCCGCTTGCACCGACGGTGAGCCCGGTTGCCCGGACTGCTTTCCAGAGTTGCCTCGCCGCGGCGGTACATGGGCCTGAGAGATTCCTGGGGAGGATTTGCTCCTACGGCGCCTGACTGGATGTACCGGCAGGACTCTCCCGCCGCAGATCAAAAGCGTGTGCGCCACTCGTGAGTGACGCGGTTCACACTGTAGCGGGTTCTTTCGACCTACGCAAGAGGAACGCCGTCGTCTAGTTGTGCATGGCCTCATGGATTTGAAGCGCAAACCAAAGCTTGGCCAACGTGGACGTTTCGGTCATGTCCAGGCCTGTCAATTCGCTGATTTTTCGGATGCGGTAGATGACGGTTTGCCGGTGAGCGAACAGTGCCGCCGCGGTCTTTTGCCACGACCTCTGCGTGTCCAGGTACGTCCTCAACGTCACGATGAGGTCACCTTCCTGGCTCTGTTCATACGCGAAGATCGGACCCAGCAGCCGTTCCACCAACGCGGTCCCTTCCTCGAAGCTCGTGAGCCCCAGCCAGGAGGGGCCCTCGGCGTACCGGGCCAGATTCATGGCGTTGCCCTTGGCCGCGCCGAGTGCCCACAGAGACTCCTGCAACGCACGCTGGATCCCGGGTGCGGAGGTCGGCGAGCTGAAGCCGATCCGGACCTCGGGACCCGCGCAGTGGACCAAAATATCGTCGGTAACCGCCGCGGACACTGCCACGTGAAGTGTGTTGAAGCGCCGCAGGCAAGCGGCAGGAAAGCCGTGGCGCCACAGTTCGACGTGGACGTTCGCCAGCCGCTCGCCGTCGTCGGCCGATATCGAAACCATCAGGAAATCCTGCGCCGGAACTTCAAAGGCCGTGAGCCGGCTTTCCAGCTCCGCCGTACCCAGGCGACCGTCGACCGCTTGCAACAGGAATTCGCTGGCCAGGCCGAGCCGTGCTCGGGGGCATACCTATGGGCCGTCGATCTGACGTGGGACTGTGCAGCCACCGCTTGGCCGCCGCTTGCTCACCGCGTCTGCGCAACCTGTGTCCATGGTGCGCCCGGGTCGGCTTCTTCGGCGGCAGCGGCGGTGATGGATTCGGCCAGGCTCGTGTCGTTGCGCGAGATGACGTAGTGCACCGCGGCCGCCCCGATTGCTCCGATGAACCAGGAGAACGCCGACAAGGCGCCGAATACGGGAACCAGGGCGAAGACCACCGCCGGGACGGCCGAGACGAGAAACGAGATGACCGCTTTCTGGTTCCAGCCGCCTGTATACGTGTAGTACCCCTGCTCCCTGAACAGGTCCCGAACCAGCACGCGCTGCTTCCGGAGCACGTAGTAGTCGACCATAATGATCCCGAACAGCGGCCCGAGCAGCGCTCCGAGCCCTCCAAGGAAAAGGTTGATCACGACAGGGCTGTTGAACAGGTTCCAGGGCGTAATGATCAGTGCGATCATTGCGGCGATCAGGCCGCCGCGCTTGAAATCGATCCGCGAGGGCCAGGCGTTCGCGAGGTCGTAGGCCGGCGAGACGAAGTTTGCCACGACATTGATTCCCAGCGTTGCGACAGCGAAGGTGACTGCGCCCAGCAGGAGCGCCCAGAGACTGTCGATCCGCCCAACGATCTCTACCGGGTCGTAGATGTACTCCCCGTACACCTTGAAGGTTCCGGCGGTGACAACGACGGAGACCACGGAGAATGCGATGAAATTGACTGGAAGCCCCCACAGGTTCGCCGTGCGCACTGCTTTGCGGGATGGTGCGAATCGGGAAAAGTCGCAGAAGTTGAGCATCAGGGTGGAGAAGTACGTCACCGTCAGGGCCACGGCGGCGAAGAAGGCGTGTGTGACCCCCCACTCGGCACGTCCGCCCGGCAGGTCGAGGGAAATATTCCAACCGGCGTTGATCAGGATGTAAACGACCAACAGGCCCATCACTGCCCAGACGGCCGGACCGGCCCAGTCCTGGAACCTCCGGATGGTCTCCATACCGTTTCG
This sequence comes from Arthrobacter sp. ISL-69, assembly GCF_018613775.1. Lineage (NCBI taxonomy): Bacteria > Bacillati > Actinomycetota > Actinomycetes > Micrococcales > Micrococcaceae > Arthrobacter > Arthrobacter sp. ISL-69. The sequence continues at coordinate 28,442 of NZ_JAGGPO010000051.1, read as the reverse complement.
AAGCAAAAGAAGCTGGAGCGACCACATCAACACGAACGCCAGCCAACCCAGGGTGGACTCGCCTAGGAAGTTGTTCTCGGTCAGGCCCCGCAGGTCAGGCCAGATCTTGAGGGCGATGATGATGACCGCCCGGGAGGCCAGCCATGTCTGGATGCCGTACCAGGCAATCGCGACGAGGGCACGGAGCAGGGCGGGGAGGTTGGCGCCGAAGGTTCCAAAGGAAACCCGGGCCAGAACGGGGTAGGGAACTCCCGTCTTCTGGCCCGCATAGCCGGAGAAGTTCATCAGGACAAAAACGATTACGATCCCCGCCACCAGCGCGAGGAACACCTGCCACGCGCCGAGGCCCAACGCGAACAGTCCGGCAGCGAATGTATACCCGCCGAGCGAATGAATGTCCGACATCCACATCGCAAACAGCGAATAGAAACCCCACGTGCGATGTTGGGCCGGTGCCAGGTCTTCGTTGTACAGACGCGGGCTGGCCCCCTGCGGAATGGCGTGAGACATCTGTCCTCGCTTCCCAAACGTTCACACGCTGAGCCTAAGGTGGAAGCTCCTGCCGGAATGGGATCCGCGGGGCATCCACTGGTGCCAATATACTCAGCTTGGCGGTGGGGAAACAGACTACTAAGCGACGCCGCTTCGGGAACCCACCCGCAATCACGAAATCATCCAGGACTGAGCCCGCCCTGGAGCGGCAGATGTGCTGATGGAGCAGTGTGCCGTTCCACACGGGTGTCAGTACGTCCTCCGTTCCGTGGAGGATAAGCGTCGGGGCTTGGATGGAACCGAGCTGGTCCCACGAGTCATGGTTCCGGCTGGCCTCGAAGTGGCGCACAGGCGTTTCCCTCCGCTGGTTGCGGCCAGTACCAGGGGCGAACCCTGTGGGGGTGATCGATGGCGACCCATTGGGGGACCCTGCCCCCCACCGGTGCGGTGCTTTGGCCGCTGTGATGAAGCGCACGCCAATCCTTCAAAGTGGGGTGTCTGCTTAGATGGTGATCGCGATTTTCCCGCGGGCCTTCCCGGCGTCGAAAAAACGCATTGCGTCGGGCACCCGCTCCAGCGGGTAAGTGCGGTCGATGGCGGGCACAAGGGTTCCCACTTCCAGGAGTCCGGCCAGGTGTTCGAGGTCCGCTGAACCTTCTGTGCCAAAAACCATGGTCAGCCGCTGACGGATGAACGGGGACAGGGCGAGTGCGCGCAACTGCCTGTCCATGCTGCCCGTCCAGGACCCGCCTTCCTCGCCGCCCGTGATGACGGCCGTGCCGGTGGGGGTGAGCGCCCGGCGGAGGCGTGACAGGGTGGGGTTGCCGGCGATGTCCAGGATCAGGTCGTAGTGCTCGGCCCCGTCGGCGAAGTCCTGCCTGGTGTAATCGATGACGTGGTCGGCGCCAAGGGCGCGCACCAGGTCCATCTTGGCGGTACTGCAGACGCCGGTGACCACGGCCCCGGCCGCTTTCGCGAGCTGCACGGCGTAACTGCCCACCCCGCCTGAGGCGCCAAGGACCAGCACCTTTTGCCCTCGCGTTATTTGTCCGGCGGTGCGGAGAGCCTGCAGGGCGGTGCAGGCGGACACCGGGACCACCGACGCCTGTTCGAAACTGATGTTCGCCGGTTTACGGGCGAGCTGGCTTTCCCGGGCACGGGCATACTCGGCGAAGGGGCCCTTCCCGACACCGAAGACCTGGTCCCCGGCGGCGAACCGGCTGACGGCGGGCCCAACAGCCGTCACGGTGCCGGCCAAATCCAGCCCCGGAACAGGGTTTTTGGGGGCGCGGATGCCGTAGGCCAGACGCAGCGCGTAGGGCAAGCCCGTGGTGACATGCCAGGTCCCCCGGTCAAGCCCTGCCGCGTGGACCCGAACCAGTACTTCGTCATCTGCAATGGTCGGCTTGGGAATCCTGGCCATGTGCAGGACGTCGGCGGAGCCGTAGGCCTCCTGCACGATGGCCCGCATGAGCACCTCCGGCGCTTCCGGGCCGCCCGAACGAGGAGTCTCCTGAGCTTGCTGACCAGAGGTCATGGCCGTTCCTTTCAAACATTTTGGAGGAGGCAGCCCACGGATTCGTACGCTGTACCAAGAGGGTATCGTACAATGTACTAAACCGCTATGGCCAAGGAGTCTCAGTGCCGACCACTACCCCGCCAGTCCCCCAAAAGCGAGTTCCGCTCAGCCAGGAGAGAGTGCTCGAATGTGCCTTGGCCCTCGCCGACGAGTCGGGAATCGCCGCGCTCACCATCCGCTCGCTGGCCCAGCGAATGGGCACCAAGCCCATGTCGCTCTACTACTACGTGGCCAACAAGGACGAGATCCTGGACGGCATCGTGGACCTCGTTTTCAGCGAAGTCGAACTGCCTTCCCCCGCGGGCGACTGGCGGGAGGAAATGACCCGGAGGGCGCACGGGATGCGCGAAGCGCTCAAACGCCACCCGTGGGCGGTCGGGCTGCTCGAAAGCCGCGCCTCCCCCGGCGCGGCGACACTGCGCCATCACGACGCAACACTGGGCACACTAAGGGCAGCGGGCTTTTCTGTTCAGCTGACAGCCCACGCCTACGCCCTGCTCGACAGCTACATCTACGGTTTCGCCCTCCAGGAAGCCGCCCTGCCCTTTGACGGCCGGGACACCGCCGCCGAGATCACGACGCCGATCCTTGAGCGTTTCTCGACCGGCGAATACCCACACATGGTGGAGATAGCCGTGGAACACGTCCTCAAGCCAGGTTACGACTTCGGGGATGAGTTCGGCTTCGGGCTGAACCTCATTCTTGACGGCCTCAGCCGGTCGATTGAAACCAGTGGCTCAGACCCGAAGCAATAGCAGCGCAGTTGGTGAACCGGTGGGGTAGGGAATCCCCGCCATATCGTGCAACGCTGGTTGCATGGATCTGGAAGTGTCGCCTGCCCTCACGATTCCCGCGTCGGAACTCGGCTGGCGGTTCTCGCGTTCGTCCGGGCCAGGCGGTCAACACGTCAACACCTCGGACAGCCGTGTCGAACTTTCGTGGAACGTCGGCGACTCCGCGGTGCTTTCGGACGGCCAACGGCTGATGCTGCTCACGCGCCTCGGACGGCGACTCATCGCCGGGGTAATCACCGTGACCGCCTCCGAGCAGCGCTCCCAGCTGCGCAATCGCGAAATCGCCCTGGCCAAGCTCGCCGTTCTCGTGGCAGAGGGTCTTGCTCCCGAAGCAGCGCCCCGCCGGCCAACCAAACCCACCCGGGGCTCGAACCGCCGTCGCCTGGCCGCAAAAGAACAGCGGGCCGCGACGAAAAGGCAACGACAACGGCCGTCCGCCGAGTAGCGCCGTCCGGTGCGCGCCGCCAGACTTTCGCATCAGCTGGTTGGACCAGTAAATTTGAGGCGATGATTCACATAGCCCACGATGACCCCGCACGCCGGGACGTCCGCCAACTCCTGAGCGAGCACCTGGCGGATATGTTCGCGACCTCGCCGGCCGAAAGTGTGCACGCGCTGGACCATTCAGCGCTGTCCGGACCGTCAATCACTTTTTGGACCGCCCGCGAGGAAGGCGAGCTCCTGGGGTGCGGCGCGCTGAAAATCCTCAATTCCCCGCACAGCTCCGAGAAGCACGGCGAAATCAAGTCCATGCGCACCACTGCAAGTGCGCGGGGGCGCGGCGTCGCCACCCTGGTGCTCAGGCACATCCTGGACGAAGCCCGGAGCCGGGACTACGGACGCATCTATCTTGAGACGGGAACCGAGGAGTATTTCGCTCCCGCATGGCGGCTGTACGCCCGCAACGGATTCACCGAATGCCCGCCCTTTGCCGACTACGCCCTCGATCCAAACAGCGTTTTCATGGAACTCCGCCTCGGCGCAAAACACTGACGCAATAGTCAGCGTCCCGTCGCCGCCGTCAGTCCAGAGCTGCCGTTAGTCCAGCAGCTTCCCGCGCGAGCCTGGTGATCTGCCGCCAGTCCCCGTTTTCGACGGCGCCACGTGGTGTGAGCCAGCTGCCGCCCACGCAGGAGACGTTCGGCAACGCCAGGTATGCCGGTGCAGAGCTGAGGCTGACGCCACCCGTCGGGCAGAACTGCACCTGCGGGATGGGTGCCCCGATTGCGGAGAGGTAGTCCGGGCCGCCCGCTGGTCCGGCAGGGAAGAACTTCATGGCCGTCAGCCCGCTCTCCAGGACCTGCATGACCTCCCCTACGGTGGCAACACCCGGCAGGATGGGCACGCTGAGCGTCAGCAAATGGCCCAGCAGGGACGGGGTTACGCCGGGGCTGACCAGGAACTGGGCTCCGGCGGCGACGGCGGCATTGGCCTGGGCCGGAGTAAGGACGGTACCGGCACCAACGATGATGTCCGGCACCTCGTCGGCAATGCGTTTGAGCGAGGTGAGGGCGTTCTCCGTCCGCAGGGTGAGCTCGATGATGCCGACGCCGCCTTCGGCCAGTGCCCGGGCAACGGGAACAGCGCTGCGGGGGTCATCGATGGTCACGACCGTTATGACGGGCGAAACGCGCAGGATGCTGGTGGCATCAGCCATGGTTGATTTCATTTCTCAGGCCGTCCAGCCCGTGGGTGTCGATGATGCGGTACCAGTGGATGAGGAGGTCGGCGAAGCCCTGGTGTGCTGCCAGTCCGCCGTCGAAGATGCTGCGGCAGCCGAGGAGCGCCGGGACCACGGTTGCCGCTGTGCGGGTCGCCGGCAGTAGGTCGTTGAGGTCCTGCGCGAGTGGATCGTTCAGCTCCGCTGCGGGGGTGGAGGCAACGCGGTGCATCCAGGCCGCCACAGCCAGGGCGGCCCACCGGGGCTCGCGGCCGGCGTCCAGGCTGCCGCGGACCGTGGTCAACAGCCGCAGCCCGATCTTCTGGGAGCCGTCGCTTCCCACCTTGGCCGTGGTGTGTCCCAGTGCGGGATTTGCGAAACGGCTGAGCACCTGCGCGCAGTACGTTGTGCCGTCCATCCCGGCTGGAAGGCTGATCGTGGGGAGGGCGTCCTCCGCCATCATGCGGCTGCACGCGGTACGGAACGCGTCCTCCCCCACGGCGTCACTGATGGTGGCCTTTCCCGTTGCCAGCCCAAGGTACGCCAGCATGGAATGGCTGGCGTTGAGCAGGCGCAGTTTGGCCGCTTCCCAGGCGGCAACGTCGGAGCTGAAGAGCGCCCCGGCGTCTTCCCAGCGCGGGCGGCGCGAAGTGAAGTTGTCCTCGATCACCCACTGCAGGAACGGTTCGGCCACCACGGCAGCCTCGTCCCGGAGGCCCAGTTCGCGTTCGACGGCGTCAAGGTCACCTGCCGTGGTTGCCGGCACCATCCGGTCCACCATCGTGCTCGGGAAGGACACGTTTGCCGCAAGCCATGACAGCAGCGGATCGGCTTCCTTGGCGGGCAAGGCGGCGGCGAAGGCATGCACGAGATTCCGGGTGAGCTCACCGTTGCCTGGAAGGTTGTCGCACGAGACCACGGTGAGGGGTCCGGCGTCGGCGCGGGCGCGCCGCTGGATGCCCCGGGCGATCTGTCCGATGGCGGTCTGCGGCGCCTGTCCGGCGAGGTCGGCCTGCACCTGGTCGTCGGCGGTGTTGAGCGTCCCGGTGCGCGGATCGATCCGGTAGCCCTTTTCCGTGACGGTCAACGTGACCACCGACGTCGAAGGCGCGGCAATGCGCTCTGTCACCGTGCCGGGGTGGTCCCGCCCGGAAAGAGCCTCAACGATGCTCGACACGACTCTGACCGGCGCAGCGCCGCTTCCGCGTTCGGTGACGGTGAAGAGACAGTCCTGGGGCGCCAGCTGGCGCGCCACCGTGTCGGAACGCTGGGTCACGCCGGTGATTCCCCATCCAAAATCACCGGAGGACCGCATGGCGTTTTCGGTCAGCACGGCCGTGTGGGCGCGGGCAAAGGCACCCAGTCCAAGGTGCACGATTCCGGGACGCAGGGCATCGCGGGGAAACAGGGGCTGCCGGGTTCCGAGCGTCGCAAGTGTGGCGTTGCTTAGGCGTGCGATGTCAGTTCTCCTTCAGCGGCCCGGTGGGCGTGGGCATTGGTTTGTTCGAAGGTAGGGATCAGCCCCGTGCCGCCCTTGCCGCCGACCACCAGCGACGCGGCGGCCGCACCGTACCTGGCCGCTACGGGGAGGCTGTCGCCGAGGACCATCCTGGCGGTCAGGGTGCCGACGAAGGCGTCGCCCGCTCCGGTCTGGTCCACCACCGAGGGCGCCGGAATGGCCTCGACCCAGGACGAAAGTTGATCGCCCTCGAGCTGGATTCCGTCTGCCCCGCAGGTCACGGCCACGTTCGCGGCCCCGAGGCCGCGGAGCTTGTCGGCCGCTTCCTTTGGCGTGGCGCAGTCCAACAGTGCGGAGGTTTCCCCGGGGAAGGACGGGGTGACCAGAAAGGTCCGCGGTGCCAGTTCAGCGAGCAGGGCAGCCGCTTCCTCTGCGCTCGCCAACTGCGGCCGGAAGTTGGGATCGAAAATGAAGCGGCGGGACAGTGCCGACGCCTTGAGGACCGCGGCCCGAGAGGAAGGTGAAATCGCGCAGGCGATCCCGCCGGCGATCACCGCCTTAGCTGTTGAGAAGACCGCGGCGTCAACGTCTTCCGCGGAAAGAGTGGAGCCCACGCTTCCCGTGCGGGCGTAGGAGAACTCGCGCTGACCCTCCGGGTCGGAGTGCACCAGATATACCCCTTGCTGCCCCGTCCTGAACTTCAACAGGTCAGGGGAAATGCCGAGTTCCCGGATCCTGGCGGCGATCGCCTGGCCGAGGTCGTCGTCGGGCAGTACGGACAGCAGACCAACGCGCGCACCGGCCGCCGCGGCGGCAGCGGCGACGTTGAGAGCGTCGCCGGATATGCCCAGCTGAGCCGGAACACCGTGGCCGAAGGGGAGGTCGGTGGCCACCTCCAGCAGGATTTCACCCATCACGACGACGTCGAACGGCTGGCTGTGGTTCCTTTGCGTTGCGTCGTTCACCAGTCGTGCACCGACCCGTCCAGGCGGCGGTTAATGGGCAGGTACTTGGGTTCGAACGGGAAGGCCGCGGCGGCCTTCTCGTTGAATTCCACTCCGAGCCCGGGGGCTTCACCGGGGTGCATGTAGCCGTCATTGAAGGTGTAGGAGGTCTTGAAGACCTCGTTGGCGGGGTCGCGGTGGCCCATGTACTCCTGGACTCCGAAGTTGGGGATGCTCATGTCCACATGCAGGGCAGCGGCAAACGAGACCGGCGAGAGATCACCGGCGCCGTGGGAACCGGAGCGGATTCCGTACAGGTCGGCCAGGGAGAAGATCCGCCGCAGGTGGGTGATGCCGCCGGCATGCGATACGGAGGTCCGGATATAGTCGATCAGCCGCTCGGTGATCAGCTGCTGGCAATCCCAGATCGAGTTGAACACCTCGCCCACGGCGATGGGCGTGGTGGTGTGCTGGCGGATCAGGCGGAACGCGGACTGGTCCTCGGCTGGGGTGGGGTCCTCAATCCAGAACGGGCGGTACTGTTCCAGGGACGCACCCAGCCGGCCGGCCTCGATCGGGGTCAGACGGTGGTGGACGTCGTGGAGGACGTGGACGCCGTAGCCGAACTGTTCCCGCACGTGCGCCATCATCTTCGGCGCGAAGTCCAGGTACGACGTGGTCTCCCACATGTCCTCCTGCGGCACGTTGCCGCTGGCAGGTTCATACGTTTTGCCGTCCACCGGTGCGATTCCGTACGTCTTCTCCAGCCCCGGAACTGCAGCCTGGGCACGGATTGCTTTGTATCCCAGGTCGAGGTGGTGCTGGAAATCGGTGCCCAGGTCCTCCAAGGTTGACCCGCTGGCGTGGCCGTAGACCATCACGCCCTCGCGGGCGGCACCGCCCAGGAGTTCGTAGACCGGCATGCCGGCGGCTTTGCCCTTGATGTCCCAGAGCGCGACGTCGATCGCGGCGATCGCCGTCATGGTCACCGGTCCGCGGCGCCAGTAGGCGCCCTTGTAGAAGTACTGCCATGCGTCCTCGATCCGGCGTGCGTCGCGGCCGATCAGCAGCGGGCAGAGGTGCTCGGAGAGATAGGACGCTACCGCCAGTTCGCGGCCGTTGAGGGTGGCGTCGCCGATGCCGGTGAGGCCGTCCTCGGTTTCGATTACGAGCGTGACGTAGTTCCGTCCTGGCGACGAAACCACCACGCGGGCGTCGGTGATCTTCACTGGTTGGTCCTTCGGTGTGTGGGGAAATTGCAAGTAGGTAGCAGCATGTGTCGTTTTGAGCCTCCAAAACGACATCTGCTGCTACTCAGTTGGGCTGAGCCGGAGCATGACTTTGCTGCTTCCCGACGCCGGGTCGGCAGAGACGCGCATGGCTTCCTCGGCCTGGTCGATGCCGAACCTGTGGGTGATGACCGGGGAAACATCCAGCCCGTCGGCCATGGCGCGAAGGGCGTCGCCGATCTCGTCCACGAACCGGTAGGACCCGATCCACGTGATCTCCCGCGTCACCAGGTCACCCAGGGCGGCGGGTGCAGGTGCCCCGGGAAGGTTGCCCACCTGGACCAGGGTTCCGCCGCGGGCGGTGGCCCGGAGGACGCCGCCCAGCACTGCGGGGATGCCGGTGGCTTCGAACACCAGCTCCATGTCTTCGGGCAGGGCCCCGCCGCCGGAGACGTTCAAGACTTCGTCAGCGCCCATGGCTTTGGCGATCCGCAGCGAAGCGTCGTTGATGTCCGTGGCGATGACGGTCCTTGCGCCGGCGAACTTGGCCGCCGCGACAACCAGCGAACCGATCGGACCGGCCCCGTTGACCAGGACGTCCCGGCCGGCAAGGGATCCTGCCCGGCTGACGGCGTGCATGGCGACGGCGAGCGGTTCGGCGAGGGCACCGCGCAGGGTGTCCACGCCGTCGGGCAGTGGGCGGATCTGCGATGCCCTGGCGAGCTTGCGCTCGCTGAACCCGCCGTCGGTGTGCGGATCGAAAGCCGCCGAACCGAAGTACCTGATGCGGGGGTAGAGGTTGGTCCGGCCCTTGAGGCGTTCCGGCATGGTCCCGTCCCCGACCAGTTCCGCGGGATGCACGGTGACCGGCTGGCCGACGGCGAGGTTGTCGACGCCGGTGCCGAGCTGGGCGATCCGGCCGGCCACCTCGTGGCCGAGGACGAGAGGCGACTTCAGGGCCGCGGTCCCGGAGGCGCCGTGGCGCCAGTACGAGAGGTCCGAGCCGCAGATCCCGCCCCATTCGACGTCGATGACCACCTCGCCGGGTCCTGCGACGGGATCCGGACGGTTGTCGATGCGGAGGTCGTTTGCTCCGTGGACTACGACGGCTTTCATACGGCGTCTTCCAGGCGGACCATGTCGCGGCCGCGGACTTCGGGTCCCACGAAGGCGGAAATCAGGGTGATCAGGGAGTAGGCGATGAGCATCGCGGCGAGCGGCCACCAGTGGCCGGTGATCGCGGTAAGGGTGGCGGCCAGCAGCGGGCCGATGGCGGTGGCGAGAATGCCGCCGATTTCCTTGGCAAGTGCGAGCTGGGTGAACCGGGTGCGGGCTCCGAAGAACTCGGCCATGGTGACGCTTTCCATGGCGAAGAGGCTCAGGACGCCGAGGTTCAGGCCGACCACCATGGCCACAGTGATCAGGTTGGTGTTGCCGCTGGTGACCATAAGCATCATGGGGATGGCGAACAGTGCCGTGAGTGCACTCAGCACCAGGTACAGCGGTCTCCGGCCGAAACGGTCACCGAGCAGGCCCATCACCGGGATGGTGAGGAAGCCGAGCAGTGAGCCGTACATGATGGCGCTGGTGCCGACGCTCTTGTCGACCAGGAGAACAGTGGCGAGGTACCCGACGAGGAAGGTCTGGACCAGCCCGGAGTTGCCGGCCTGGCCGAAGCGCAGGCCCAAGGCGATGAGGAAGGCCTTTCCTTTTCGCTGATGCAGGGCGGCTTCGATGGTGCTGGTGTTGACGAGCTCTTCCGCCGCGGTGATTTCCTGCTTGGACAGCGCCACGCCGTCCACTACGTCGGCGCGCTGTTCGAAGACGGGGCTTTCCTTGAGCGAGCGACGGACCCAAACGGCGAAGATCATCAGGACGAAGCTGAGCAGGAACGGAATGCGCCAGCCCCAGCTCAGGAGCTGGTCTTCGGGCAGGGTGGAGACGAGGATTGCCCAGATGGCGGAGGCGGCGAGGGTTCCGGAGTTGGTGCCGAGGCAGACGAGGGAGGAGATGAGGCCGCGGCGGCGGGCCGGAGCGAACTCGGCGAGCATTACGGTGGCGCCGGCGATCTCGGCGCCGGCGCCGAAGCCCTGGGCCAGACGCAAGGCAACCAGCATGATGGGGGCCCAGATACCGATCATTGCGTAGGTGGGGAGAACACCGATGAGGGTGGTGGACGCACCCATCAGGGCGATCGTGATGAAGAGAACCTTCTTGCGGCCGATCCTGTCCCCCATGCGGCCGAAGTAGATGGCACCTGCGAGGCGGGCAACGTAGCCCACGCCGTAGGTGGCCATGGCGGCAATCAGGCCAATGATTGGGCTGACCTCGGGGAAGAAGAGCTTGTTGAAGACGATGGCTGCTGCCAGCGAGTACAGCTGGAAGTCCATGAATTCCATGGCGGTTCCCAGCCAGCCGGAAACGGCAACCTTTGCCAGTTCCTTGGTGGGTTTTGCTTCCGGTTTGGTGCTGGGCGGCGCGATGCTCTCAGTCATCTGATGCTCCTTTGCAGGCGATGAAAAACGAAGGGGAGAGTTGAACGGGCGAAGGCCGGGTTCTCTGCATTGTGACCGGCGGCACCTCGCTAACTACTACCATACAAGCACTACCATTCTAGTGTGTCAAGGGAATAGACTGAGGACATGGCCTCCGACAAACATGGCAAGGGACAGCCGCCGCGGCTGTCCGTGCGTGACCAGACCTTGGAAACACTGCGGCGTCGCATTATTTCCCTCCAGCTCCCCCCGGGTGAACCACTCTCGGAGAACGAGCTTGCGCAGGAACTGGGCGTCAGCCGCACCCCCGTGCGCGAGAGCCTGATCCTGCTCAGGGAAGAGGGACTCGTCCAGGTCTACCCGCAGATTGGTTCCTTCGTCTCGCTCGTGGACCTGGGACGGGTCTCCGAAGCGCAGTTCGTTCGCGAGGCCATCGAATGTGCGTCACTGCGCGACCTCGCCGTCGACAGTGCAGGCATTGCGGGACTTCGCGTGATTCTCCACGGCCAAACGGAAGCTGATGCCCACAGCGACGTTGAGGAGTTCTTCCGGCTCGACGAGGATTTCCACCGCGAGCTCCTCCGGCTTGCAGGGCACGAATCCGCCTGGGCTGCTGTCAACTCCGCCAAAGCGCACCTCGACCGCGCGCGGCGCCTGAGCCTACTGGACACGAGGCCTATCGCAACGCTGATCCAGCAACACACCGCAGTGGTGGACGCCCTTGAAGCCAACAACCTGACAGACGCCGACAGCTCCCTCCGCCTGCACCTGCGAGGCGTTTTTGAGGATGTTCAACGGATCCAGCAGGCCACTCCGCAGCTCTTTTCCGACGGGGCAATCCTGCGGCCCACCCGCCGAAGCGTCGCCCGCCTGACCTGATCAGCACCCCTTCCTGCAGGCCTGGTCAGCTGGGGCTTAGGCTACTCTTCCTCAATTCCCGATGATAAGGGCGCATCCGGTGACAACCAGTCCGAGTGGCGTCGCCGAGAGGTTCGCCGCTGCGTGGAACGCGGCTGATCCGGTAGCACCGGCTCCCTGACGGCGAACGGCAACGAACGGCTCAATGTCCGCTCATCGCCAAGCAGCCGCCGTCCAATATGGCCCCTCCCGTGGAAATAGTGGCGGTGCCGTCCTGACTGACGAAGCCGGTGAGGCACCCACCATTCGCCGCGGCCCCGAAGCGGATACCGATGCCGACATCATCAGTTTGCACTTCTCGTTCATCGATGCCGACCGACTCCAGGGCCTTCCTAACGTCGGCTACGGTGGCTGGCTGCTGCAGCGATTCGAGAGCCGTCCGTGCGGGTTCGACGTAGGCAGCGAGCAGCGCACGGGTCTGCGCACTGATCGTTCGCTGTTCGCGGTAGCGTTCGTTCTCCCTCATTGCGGCGTCAGGGTCATAAGCGGCACATTGTTGCGGATCAGGCATTTCGTCGACTCGCGGACACGCCGCGGTGGGACTCTGCGAGGGCGTGCCCGTGCCGGATAGAGGCCCCGTGTCCGGGGCGGCACATCCGGCCAGCGAGACGCCCACCATGGTCAATGCCATAATCATGACTTTGGCAGCGGCGCGGATGGAGACGCCCGGCCGGTTCCGTGCCATTGAAGCTGCAGCCTGTCTGTGCAGCCCTGACTGTGTAAGCATGCTTCGCTTCCTGGTCTTGTCGGTCGGGACTGGGCAATACCGATCGCCGCTGCGGTGGCCCCTGTCCCTGGACTGCTGTAACAGTGGCTTTAATCCATCGATTCTACAAAACGTATCCTGGCAGGACGGGGCGGTCTCGCTCGGCCGAAGCTCACGCCAGCCGCCGCGACACAAAGCGGCCCCAATGGCAACCGTGCAGACGGCATCGGCCTCCCTAATTCGGCCCATCACAGGCGAGGGTGTAGCGTTCGACAGCGACACGGCACTCGGCCTGACGCCGATTGCGCGCTCGCGCCGCCGGGTGCTAGCGTCTTAACGATCGTGATCTATCGGCAGGAGGTGAGTCCCATGAACGCAGTATCCGCAATGGGTGCTCCCCTGCAGTCCACGATCGCGCGACTGAGCTAGTCGCCACCGGGAGCGCCTCACCAGGCAATTCGCGAAAGGCGACTCCCATGAACACAACACCTTCTTCACCTCTGCACTCCATTTCGGTGACGGCCTCCGACCTGCCGAGGTCCGGCAAGGATCAGCCGGAGGTCGACGCCACAAAACCGGTACGCGCCGCGGGCGAGCGAGCGTTGGTCCTCGGTGGCGGCGGATCGACAGGCAACGCGTGGCTGATCGGCGTCATCGCCGGCCTCTTCGATGCCGGGCTGGACGTGACCACAGCCGATCTGACCATCGGGACGTCAGCCGGCTCGACTGCTGCTGCCCAGCTAGCTGGAGCCGCCCCGACTCAGCTGCTTGCCGCCATCGTTGCCGCTGCCCCCCGGCAACCAACGGGTCCGGTCGGATCCGACCGAGGACGCGTTCCGATCAGGCCGGTGACGGACCACATGGAAAGGATAAGCAAAATCATCGCCTCCGCCGAGGATGCGGCTGACATGCGCCGCAGATTGGGTGCGGCGGCACTCGACATGGATGCTGCATCGGACGGCTCCTGGCAAACACAGTGGCGCGCCACCGTCGCCTCGCGGCTTCCCAGTCAGCGCTGGCCGCAACGAACAGTGCTCATCACGGCGGTCAATGCCCGTACCGGTGAACCGGTTGTGTTCGACCGCCACAGCGGAATCGACCTGGCGGACGCCGTCGCCGCCAGCTGCGCCAGTGGCCTTCCCTACAGGATCGGGGACAACCGATACATCGACGGCGGTTACCGATCCAACGCCGAGAACGCCGATCTGGCGGCTGGATACGCGCGGGTGCTGGTGCTGTCACCCTTCGGCGGCAGATCACTGGCGCCGGTGGACTGGGGCATGCATCTCGCAGCACAGGTCGACGAGCTGTGCGCACGCGGCAGCAGAGTCGAAACGATCTTCCCGGACAGCAACTCCGAGCACATGTTCGGCGTCAATGCGATGGATCTGTCGCTGCGTCCGCCCGCGGCACGGGCCGGTTACGGGCAAGGCAGAGCCCTTGCCGAGCAGTTCGCGGAGTTCTGGCGCTGACGCCCATGAAGCCAGTCGACTCTGTAGGCGTGACGACCTTGCTTCTGCTTCGGCGGCAACCTCGCCAACTACATCGCCAGTTCGCTTCTGGAGACCGGCTGGCTCAGGCCCCGACTACACTCTCGATCACGAAGAGACGCATAATTCCTCAGCCGAAATTCACCGCCTCGTTTCTCGAATTAGGCAATATCGATACCGGATTTGTTTCAGGCAATAAGTGATAACCTGACGGGCATGGCAAAACGAGTAATAACCACGCTTGAAGATGATCTTGACGGTTCTGAAGCGAATGAAACAATCAATTTCTCTATCGACGGCACGGAATATGAGATTGATCTCAATGATGCCCACGCCAATGAACTGCGCGCGGCAATGAACAAGTACACCTCCGTCGCGCGCAAGACAGCCGGACGCGCCAGACCGGCGCGGAAACCCGGTGCCGGGACCGGTGGCAACGACACCAAGGCTGTCCGTGCCTGGGCGATTGAAAACGGCATCGCCATCAGCAGTCGGGGCCGCGTGCAGGCTGACGTGATGGCGCGCTACGAAGCAGCCCACTAGGTAACACCTGCAACAACTCACTCCTCGATAAGAATTGAACAAAAGAATCAGGACCGAAGGCTAGTTTGCCTTGGTCCTGATTCCTTTAAATCGAGCCCTGATCCATGACCTAAGACGGGGATCTGACGGCGGCGGATCGCCCGGCTAGGATATCTATTCTTCCGGTCGATTTCCCGGCAAAGAAATTGGCGAAGCTCCGGTCAAATAGCGGTTGACCGAAGCTTCGATCCATTATGCCCGGCTGAACCTTAAGGTTTGCTGGGAATGCGGCAGAAGGCGCGCTCGGGCAGTGATACGTATGGGGCCCTTGATACGAGTGGTGACGCGTGCTAACTCAGGTAGCGGCCACTCAGGAGCCTCCCTGGATACCCTGCCTAGACTGAGTCCATCGCACGGGATGGGGCGGTCCTGGCAACTGGCCCAGTCAGTGCCCGTCCTGTCCAGTGCTGCCCCGCCCGTATTCATCCATGCAGACCCCGTGTTATGCCGGGGTGGCCGGCCCAATTTGAAGTGTTTCCTGATAGTTCTCGTCGTATCTCTCTTCACGCGGTTCGTCGTAGGGGAATCCGCCAGGAAGGCCTCCCTCAGCTAGGCCACGAATGACCAAATGCCGCAGCGTTGGCTGGCTATCTGCAGCGACAGCCGGGATGGCGGCTGAGGCCGTATTCGCCACTTTTGTATTTGCCATCTGGTCCATCCCGGCAGCGCTGGCCGCAGCCAAGAGAACAACCGCCAGGGCTGCAAGGGCACGTACCACGGTCTTTGTCCAAAGCCTCATGACCCGATCATGATGCCGGACCTTGAGAACAGATCCATAAACCCCTGTGAAGCGACTATGGAAGGGCGGTTTCTAACGAACGGCGCAACAAATCCTTCTGATAGAGGCGGCATCCGTCTGACCGTGCTTTCCTATTAAGCTGAATCCCACACGTGGTGGACAGGAGGCTGAGGTGGCCGAAATGACGCAGACCGAGACGGCGCTGACCGAGGTGATGGCTGAGCTGGCCGCGCTCGAGGACCCGAAGACGCGCGGGGTGAACGAGAAGCACGGTGACGATCACGGTGTGAACCTCAGCAAACTGCGCGAGCTCGCAAAGCGGCTGAAGACGCGGCAGGAACTCGCGCGCCAGCTCTGGGACACGGACGACACCGCGGCGAGACTGCTGGCAATGTTGATCTGCCGCCCGAAGGCGTTCGAGCGCGACGAGTTGGACGCCATGTTGCGCGCGGCGCGCACGCCCAAGGTGCACGGCTGGCTCGTGAACTACGTGGTGAAAAAGAACCCGCAGGTGGAAGAGCTGCGCGTGGCCTGGTCCGCCGATCCGGATCCGGTGGTCGCGAGTGCCGGCTGGGCGCTGACCACAGAACGCGTGGCGAAGAACCCCAAAGTCCTCGACCTCGCAGGACTGCTCGACGTCATCGAGGCGGAGATGAAGGATGCCCCTGATCGGCTGCAGTGGGCGATGAACCACTGCCTGGCCCAGATCGGGATCGAACATCATGAGCACCGCGCCCGCGCACTCGACGTAGGTGAGCGCCTGGAGGTGCTCAAGGACTACCCGACTCCCCCGAACTGCACGTCGCCGTTCGCACCCACCTGGATCAACGAGATGGTGCGGCGACAGCACGTTGAGTAGGGAAAGTCCGGGCTCACGCCCGTACGGCCCATGTTTCCCAGGCTCCCGCCCAAGCGCAGACCGGGACTGCTAACGCGTGCAAAAACTGAAAATGGTGACCGGAGAGCCGACGGCTCCCTCTGCCCGATAGAAGTCGAGAGCGTGTTCGTCGTCGTTATCGGCGGCTACGAAGACCTCGGTGATGCCCATCTGCGCCGCGGCGCTGCGCAACTCCTGCAACAGACGGCGTCCGACGCCTTGTCTACGGTGATCCGGATGCACCGCCAGGTCATAAATGAACAACTCCGACGATGGGCAGCGAGTCATCGGAAGGCTGTGCGCCGTAAGGCTTCCCACTATGTCGGGACCGGCGAACGCTCCCAGGACCCAGAACGAATCGTCACCAAGCAGCCGGTCGACATAGCCATCACCGAGCGGCGCGCTGTCCTCGCCGAATACCTTTGCCATCAGCGCGAACGTGTCACGTGCCTCAGCACGGTCACCGCCAACCAGTCTCCGGACCTCAATAGCGCTCACTCGCACATCATTTCATCTCACGGCAGCTTGAACATGTACGGACAGCAGTGGGGTGTGATTGAAAACCTAGTACGACCTTGGTTTTGGGGACGTTCACAAGACGAGAGCACCGGCTAACACAGCCGGCCGGTGCTCGCGTTTTGGTTGTTCGGGGGCTAGGCAGGCTTGGCGTAGGTGGCCGCACTCATGACTTCGTAGCCAACGAACGTCTCATCACCTTCTACCCAGGCATCATGCCCGGCGGGAATTGCATAGGCGTCGCCGGCACGAACCGTGGCACGCGTTCCGTCTTCCATCTCCACTGTTAACGTTCCGCTGGTGCAGAACCCCAGATGGTTATTCTGGCAGCTGTCGGTGTGAACCACGGTCTTGACGGTCTCGGACCACCGCCAGCCGGGCTCAAATGTGAACCGGCCCAGGGTGGTGTCCCCGACGGTGACCACGTCAACCTCAGTCTTCGGCGGTCGGCGCTTTTCGTCGGGCTCATTGAATGACTTCGACTCAAGGGTCTTGACAGTCACTGCGGGCATTTTTGCCCTCCTCAAGGTGGAGCGATTACAACTGTTCGTCCGGAGGCTCGATCAGATTTTCCGGGAAAGGAGTTCGGCAGGCACGGGCTGGTGTCCGTTCAGCGCCTGCCGGGACGCGCCTAGCGCTATCAGCGTGCTCGCGGCGGTAGGCCATGTCAAGATGCCAGGTTCTGCGACGGCTGCGCTGACCCCCTCAGCGCAGCCGTCCACGGGGTTGGGCTACAGGTTCTCTTCCGCGTAGACGCGCAGGGCGTCCCGGACGAAACCGGCTCCGGATTCGCCGCCATAGTTTGCGCTGAACCGCGGATCGGCGACGTACATTTCGCCGAGGCCGATCACGTAACCCTTCACGTCACCGCCCGGCGCCGCTGCCGGCGTCCCTGGGATCCCCCGGAGCCATTCGACCTGCCGTCGCGCAAGGTCCTGGGCCTCGGCGCTGTCGGCCGCGATGCCCGCGCCAGCGCCGGCGATCCAGTCGCTGCCGAGCTGTTGCGAGCGTTGCTTCCAGGCCGCCTTTTCCGCAGCATCCATTCCACGCCACCAGGCGTCGCTGCTGGCGTAAGCATCCTTGCCCCAGCGTTGCTCCACTTCGTCCTTGTACTGGGTATGGTCAAAGCCATCGAACATGTTCTCTGCCATTAGTTCTCCACCTCCTTTAACTGCCTCGATGGTGCGCTGGACCGACGCGATCTGGCGGTTCAGCCTGTCCTGTTCCTGCCGAAGCCACTTCAGATGGCCGCCCAAGGCCTTGCCGGCGTCCGACTCGTTGCCAAGCACTTCAGCGATCACCGGCAGCCCAAGTCCCAGCTCGCGCAGCAGCAGGATCCGCTGAAGCTGGACCAGTGCAGCCTGGTCGTAGTGCCGGTAGCCGTTATGGCCAATCCGGCTCGGCTTCAGCAGGCCGATGTCGTCATAGTGCCGCAGCGTCCGGCTTGTGGTGCCGGCGATCCTTGCGATCTGTTGGATCGACCAGTCCATACGTTCCTCCTCACCGGTTCCTCCGGCCTGATAAGCCGACTCTAAAGGTTGACGCAACGGGAAGGTCAAGGGCCCGACGGCGGGCTCCAGGACGGTTATGCGATCTGGAGGGGCAGGCGCCGTCTGAGTTGGCACAGCCTGGAAGGCGGGGCGGGCGCGCGAACGTGGCCAGTCAGAAGGTCTCGTATTGACTCACGTCGTACTGCTGCCCGGCGGACCGCTGAGCACGGTGGGGACGTACTCCAGCATCTGGAGCCGACCGTCGAAAGTCCTACTGCCTACCATCTCCAGCGAGACATCCGGATAGCCGTCGTAGATCCGCTCCCGCCCGGTACGGCCCGTGATCACCGGGAAGACGACCACCCGGAACCTGTCCACGAGCCCGGCGGCCAGCAGCGACCGGCAGAGGCTGAGGCTGCCCAAGGTGCTCAAGGGGCCGGTCCCGTTCCGTTTCATCTCCGTCACGGCCTCGACCGCGTCACCGGTGACCAGCTTCGAATTCGGCCACGTCAAGGGCGCCTGCAGGGTGGAGGAGAAGACGACCTTGGGCACGGCGGCAAGACCGGTCAGGCTGGCCCCCTCGTCATCGGAGAATCCCGAGCCTCCGGCCGCGGCGTCCTCGGACATGCTGGACATCAGCCGATACGTGTTCGCCCCGAACAGGAAGGTGTAGCCCTTCTCCCCCTCCTGCCCGAGCCAAGCCAGGTATTCCGGCCCCTCCAGACCCCACCAGCCGGGCCATCCCTCGGCCGAGGCATACCCGTCCAGGGAGATAATCAGGTCGACCATCAGGTCCGCTGATGACGCCGCTGGAGTTGTCCCGCTCATGGCCGTCTCCTCGATTAATCGGCGTCAGTATCCGCTGGGCCCTCGGTAAGGGACTGCCGGTTCCCGGCCGGGTCGGGCCAAGCCACCCCCGAGCCGTTGGCCGGCACCACGCCTTTCAGGTGCGCGGCCGACGCCCGTGCCGGCAATGTTATCCCTGGAGCGGTCAGACGTTCAAGGGGCCGCGTTGGCCAAGGAAAAGTGCCGCCAAAACGACATTCGCCACCTCAGCGGAAAGGTCCGGTACGAGGGTTTCTCCCGGGCGCGTTCCGTTTCGGCGAACCCGGTCGGTCCGCCGCCCGGCTCATGCTGATTCTGCCTCCCAGGCGAACCTGTCCGGGTCGGTGAACGGGCCCATGTCGTAGCCGATAGCGAGTCTGTGCGATCCGGTGCCGTCGGGCGAGACGCCGGCGTCCTTGGCGAGGGCGCGGCGTCCTTAGAGGCCCAGCTTGACGGGACTCGACGGGATCGCGAACTCGACGTATTTGCCGAAGCTCTTCCCTACCGTGAGGCCCTGTTCGATGTAGAACCGCTTGCTCGCAGCAACGTCCGTGGCCGCCATCAAGAGCACGATCTTGTCGACCTGGCGGGTAACCGGACCGGTGTCCTTCTTCGCCGATGTCGCCACCTTCCAGATCCCGCCATCCGGAGCTTGTACGACGCCGCCGTAGCCCCACAACGATTTCTGGACAGGCTTCAGCGTCGTGGCGCCAGCCTCCACGGCGGTGCCGATCAGGCTGCTGACAGTCGACGGCTGCGACACTATGAGCGACAGTGTGAACCCGCGGAAGCCGCTCGTGGGAGCATCCGCGGCTCGCACGCGCACGTGCGTGCCCAGTCCGAAGGCGGAGGCGTAGAAGGCGGTGGCGGCCGCGGGGTCAGGTACTGCCAGGGTGACGGATTCGATGGAGGTCACGGCAGGTCGTTCGGTTGAGTGGGCGCGTAGTGCAGTTGACTCTATGCCGTGCCCTGCCTGGCCGCTTCTCCGATCCTGATCGCTCCGTTTCCGCACCGGCGCGCCTAGATGTGAGGACATATGGCGCGGAGGAGTCTCCTGAATCCCTGAAAGTACTCAGAACCGCCGTCAGCGACCTGCCTCTACAGAGCCTCATCAGGCGAAGCCGCGGTATGCCTTCCATGCGGCGCTTCCCTGACAACGGGCAATGTTGCCGTGTCGAAGAACTGGTATTCATCCGCGGCAGGGACGCGGATCGTTCCGGCGGCTTCCGCCTTCTCGCGGATGAAATCGTGGTCGGCCCGTGAGAGTACAACCTGCCCGTGCGGGTCACTCGCAAGGTCGCCGTGTGCGTCCTTCTTGATTTTGGCCGACATGGCGCTGGGCACGATCAGGCATCCCGGATTCTCCAGAAGCCATGTCCGTGTCTCTGTGTCGAGTCGGTCCCACTCGTCCCTGAGGCTCACGCCCGCGTGTACCGCCTTCCTGTTTCGGCTTTTCCTAAACGTGAATTCCGTCCAGATTACGCCTGACGTCCCGCGGATGATAGGACCGGGGGCAGCCCGCGCCGATCGATCGATGGCGGCTGAAAAGGAGAGCAAACGCAACCACCCGTTACCGCCGGGCGGTGGAGTTTCGGACGATGAGGCGCGGCATGCTGCTTTCATCCACTGTGGGGGCGTCCGGGGAGGCCAGTCGATTGAGGGCAGCAGCGCCGGCGGTCCGGCCTAGTTCGCGCGCCTGCAGGTCCACGGAGGTCAGGTCGATGCCGTGGAGTTGGGAGATTCTGGAATTGTCGTAGCCAACGATGGAGAGATCCTGGGGTACGGAGAGCCCTGCGGCGTAGGCTGCCTCGCGGACGCCGAGCGCCATTTCGTCATTGTGCGCAAATACCGCCGTGGGGCGGTCCTGCCTGTTCAGCAAAACGGCTGCTGCCCGCTCTGCCGCCTGCTGTGTGTAGTTGCCTGCGGTGACAACCTCGGGAGTAAGTCCGGCTTTGTGCATAGTGGCTGCATATGAGCGGCGACGTTCCTCGTGTCCCTCGTACGCCGTCGCCGTCACGTGGGCAACCCGGGCGTGCCCGAGACTGATCAGGTGATCCGTCGCCGCCGCTGCGCCTGCCCAGTCATCCGAATAGACGCTGTCAACGCCGGCGACCCGCCGGGTGACATTAACCACGGGAACCGAGGCAGCCAGCTCCCGCACCCGGGCATCGGTGTCGAGGAAAGTCGCGGCGATGATGATGCCCACACGAGCCTCGATGAGGGAATTGACGGGTTCCCGATCTATCCCGCCGGTGGAGTGCGAAACGCTAAGGATGAGCCGGTTCCGGGCTTCACCGATCGCCTCCCGCACACCTTGGAATATGTCCGCGTAAACCTCGTTTCGAAGGTCGAGGAGGAAGAGCCCGATGGCCGACGCCCGCTTGCTTGCGAGGTCGGCGGCTACTGCATTGTGCCTGTACCCAAGTTGTGTGGCGGCCTCAAGGATTGTCTGCCTCATTTCGGCACTGACACCAGGGGCGCCACGGAACGCGAACGAAACGAGCGTTCGGGAAACCCCCACCGCCCGGGCAACATCCTCCTGCGTCACCGGCCGGGAGCGGCCCGGAGAGGTTGCGTGATTCACCTTTCCATCCTTGCATGAACACAAAGTCAAGAAAGTTTGACAGTTTGACCTTACATTTGAATCTTTCGCGCGTTAGTATTGCTGAGACGCGGACCACATCGACCGCTGAAACCCTGACAAAGGAGTCCTGATGGCTACTGCAAGTGTGCACAGCGGAACGTCTAGACCGACCCCGCTCCCGCCTTTGACGGACGGGCCTCACCGTAAGCGCCTTGGCCTTGTTGCCCTGGTTGCCACTTTCGGTGGCCTACTGTTCGGCTATGACACCGGCGTTATCAATGGCGCGCTGCGACCGATGACCGCCGAACTCGGCCTGACGGCGCTCACGGAGGGAGTCGTTACAAGCTCCCTGCTCTTTGGCGCCGCAGCGGGCGCAGTGGGAAGCGGCCGCCTTTCCGACACCTGGGGGCGTCGAAAGACGATCATCCTCCTGGCCGTCCTGTTCCTCGTCGGCGCCCTGACCTGCGTGTTCGCACCGAACTTCGAGGTCATGGTCGTCGGCCGCGTCATCCTCGGCCTCGCCGTCGGCGGAGCGTCCTCGGTGGTCCCGGTGTACCTCGCCGAGCTCGCCCCCTACGAGATCCGCGGCTCGCTCGCTGGCCGCAACGAGCTCATGATCGTCATCGGCCAGCTCGCGGCGTTCGTCGTCAACGCGATCATTGGCAACATCTGGGGCGAACACCCCGGGGTCTGGCGCATCATGCTCGCCGTCGCCGCGCTGCCCGCCATTGCCTTGTTCGTCGGCATGCTTCGGATGCCTGAGTCCCCACGCTGGCTCATCTCCAAGCACCGCACCCAGGACGCCCTGGATGTTCTCTCCACAATCCGTTCGCCCGAGCGTGCCGCCGCGGAAATGGCCGACGTCAAGCACCTCACCGAAGAGGAAGAGCAGATGAACCTGTCCGGCTGGGGCGCTCTGAAGAACAAGTGGATCCTGCGCATCCTGCTCGTCGGGATCGGCCTGGGCGTCGCCCAGCAGCTCACCGGAATCAACTCGATCATGTACTACGGCCAGTCCGTACTCATCGAGGCGGGTTTCGACTCGGGCGCCGCGCTTATCGCCAACATCGCCCCGGGCGTCATCGCAGTCGTCGGCGGAGTCATCGGCCTCTCCCTGATGCAGCGCATCAACCGCCGCACCACCCTGATTACCGGCTTTATTCTGACCACGATCTGCCACTTCCTTATCGGCATTGCCTCGATCGCCCTTCCGGTCGGCGACCCCGCCCGGCCGTTCGTGATTCTCTTCCTGGTGGTTGCCTTCGTGGGCTCGATGCAGACGTTCCTCAACGTCGCCGTGTGGGTGATGCTCTCGGAGATCTTCCCACTGCACATCCGCGGCTTAGCGATCGGTATCTCTATCTTCTGCCTGTGGATCGCCAATGCCTTCCTCGGCCTGTTCTTCCCGTCTCTGGTGGCGGCGGTCGGCATCACGGGGACCTTCTTCCTGTTCGGCATCGTCGGCATCCTGGCGCTGATCTTCATCTACACCCAGGTCCCCGAAACCCGGGGCCGGACCCTCGAAGCGCTCGAAGAGGACGTCACGACCGGCGCCATTTACATCGTCCACAAGAAATAGGCCAGTACACGCCACCGGTCCCGAACAGCCGAGCCGTTAACTGATCCCAAAACTCCGAATTGCCCCCTGACCGTCACACGGAATCCGCCAGCGACCCCGTGGGGCGGTCAGGACCAGGGTGTCGGAAGGTCGACTAGCTTGCGCAGACCCTGTCTCCCCTGGAAGTCTCCGCCCCTGTTGACGCTTGATGTGACGCCCGCTACAGTTGATCCAGTTATACGAATAACCCACCAATGACTACTGGCCCGAGGAGGTGCCCATGGCTGGATCACGGCCAAAGTCAGGACCGACAATGCACGACGTCGCAGCTGCTGCCGGTGTTTCACAGGCCACCGTGTCTTTGGTGCTGAATTCGGCCTCCGGCTCGCGTTTCTCCGAGGATACCCGCAAGCGCGTTCGGGACGCTGTGAACCGGCTCGGCTACCGCACCAACGCCCACGCCAAGGTTCTCCGCGAAGGCGTGGCCGGCATGATCGGGTTCATCGGCGATTCCGTCGCCACCTCCCCTTTTGCCGGCGCCATCATTGAAGGCGCGCAGCAGCGGGCTTGGGAGGACGGGCTCCTCCTGCTCACGGTGAACACCGGCGGAGATAGGGAGCTCGAGGCCGCATCCCTGGACACCATGCTCTCCTACAAGGTCGCAGGCGTCGTCTACGCCGCCATGTATCACCGGCAGCTGGACGTTCCGGAGGCCCTGGAGGGTGTCCGGGCCGTGGTGCTGAACTCCCAGGACCGTGCCGGCCGCCTCCCAAGCGTTGCCCCCGACGAAGTCACGGGCGGCTACACCGCCACCCGCCGGCTGCTGGACGCAGGGCACAGCCGGATAGGGCTGATTAACATCGAGACCCTGGAAAGCGGGCTGCCTGCTGCCGTCGGTCGATACCAGGGCTACACCGCGGCCCTTGAAGACGCGGGTCTGGAAGCGGACCCCACCCTGGTCCGCTTCGGCGCGGGCGGCGAGGAAGATGGCTACAAGTATGCGATGGAGCTGCTGACCGCCACCACGCCACCAACCGCGATTTTCTGTGCGAATGACCGTGGTGCATGGGGCGCCTACCAGGCAGTGTCTGACCTGCGGCTATCAATCCCCGGGGATGTATCCATCGTGGGCTTCGACAACCAGGCGATCCTGGCGCCGCACCTTCGCCCGGGCCTGACCACCCTCGACTTGCCGTTCGCCGCCATGGGCCGGCGCGCGGTTGAACTGATCCTCCAAAACGCGGAACCCGATGGCCGGGTCGAGCTGATGGACTGCCCTCTCGTTGAACGCATGTCAGTGACCCATCCTAAGGAGATGCCATGAGCCGCACCATCCCGGCCCGACGCGGGCGTCCGTCGGCGGCACCGTTGCCGCAACGAAAAATTTCTCTTTCGCTCCGCATGAAGAGGGTTTCTCGGGCGTGGCAGTTATACGTATTACTAGCTCCAGCGATCGTCTACATTCTGGTCTTCAAGTACTGGCCGATGTACGGCGTGCAGATCGCCTTCAAGAACTACAACCCGGTGGACGGGTTCACCGACAGCCCCTGGGTGGGCCTGACGCACTTCATCAGGTTCGTGAACTCCTACCAGTTCGGCCAGGTCGTCGGCAACACCCTGTGGATCGCGGTCCTGGGCCTGCTGGTAGCCTTCCCGATCCCCATCATCCTGGCATTGCTGGTCAATCAGCTCCAGAGCGAGAGGTTCAAGAAGTTCACCCAGACGGTGCTCTACTCCCCCGCTTTCATCTCCACCGTCGTGGTGGTCGGCATCATGTTCGTGGTCCTCTCCCCCAGGTCGGGGCTGGTGAACAACGCGATCCAGCTCTCCGGGGGCGAGCCGATCTTTTTCATGGGCTCCGCGGAGTGGTTCCGCCCCATCTACGTGATCTCGGATGTCTGGCAGAACGCCGGCTTCTCCATGATTGTGTATCTGGCGGCCCTGGCCGGAATTGACCCGGCCCTTCACGACGCGGCCAAGGTTGACGGCGCCTCGAAGCTCCAGCGGATCCGGCACATCGATCTGCCAGGCATCATGCCGGTGGTGACGGTGCTATTCATCCTGGCTATCGGCAACCTGCTCAATGTCGGATTCGAGAAGGCGCTGCTCATGCAGACGCCGCTGAACCTCTCGTCCTCCGAGATCATCCAGACCTACGTCTACCACGCAGGCCTGCAGCAGGCGCAGTTCAGCTACTCGGCCGCCATCGGCCTGTTCAATTCCCTCCTCAACCTGGCGCTGCTGCTCTTCTTCAACACGGTGGCGCGCCGGGCCAACCAAGCGACCCTGTGGTGATGCCGAAATGTCATTGACAACCAACCCCCGCACTATCGACAACCCGAACCGGACCGTCAGCCAGGGCGGACGCCCCCGCCCCAGGCCGACGCTCAGGGACAGGTACGGTGACCGCGTCTTCAACATCGCCGCAACCGCTGTCCTGCTGCTGTCCATCCTGGCCGTGGTGTACCCGCTGTACTTCATCGTGATCGCATCGATCAGCGACCCCAACGCTGTCTACGAGGGCAAGGTCTGGCTGTTCCCCTCCGGGGTCACCACTGAAGGCTATGAGCGGATCTTTGCCGACAGCCGGATCTGGAACGGCCTGGGCAACACAGTCATCTACACCGTCCTCGGCACGGCCATCAGCGTCAGCACCATCCTCTGCGGTGCCTACGCGCTGTCGCGCAAGGACATGCCCGGCCGCAAAATCCTGATGCTGCTGTTCGTGATCACCATGTTTTTCGACGGCGGACTGATCACCAAGTACCTGGTGGTCCGTGACCTGGGAATGCTGGACACCGTCTGGGCCGTGGTCCTCCCCGGTGCGGTGGGGGTCTGGAACCTGATCATCGCCCGGTCATTCTTCGAGCACACCATCCCGAACGAACTGCGGGAAGCCGCCCAGATGGACGGGGCAACCGACTTCAAATTCTTCTTCAGGATGGTTCTTCCCCTCTCCAAGCCGCTGATCATGCTCATGATCATGGTCCACGTCGTGGCGCACTGGAACTCGTTCTTCGACGCGCTGATCTTCCTCAACGACGACTCCAAGTACCCGCTGCAGCTCGTCCTGCGCAATATCCTCATCCAATCAGACGTCTCCTCCACCGGAACCACCGGCGGAGACATCGAATCCTATGCCGCTGCGCAACGGATCGCGGAGCTCACCAAGTACGCCATGATCGTCGTCTCGAGCCTGCCGCTCATGATTGCCCTGCCATTCATGCAGAAGCACTTCACCAAGGGTGCCATGATCGGCGCCGTCAAATAGCTCCTCCCCCATATCGACCGCCCGGGCAACCGCCATCGGACGGCAGCAACCCCACCTCAGAATAGGAATGACCATGGCATTCAGCCGTAAATACGCCGCCCTCGGCGCCGTCTTGGCCGGAACATTGACGTTCACCGCCTGCTCCGGCGGCGGCTCCGGCACCACGGAAATCAAGGACGCCTCCGCCGACTTCGGGTTCCAGCAAACAGGCTTCCCGATCGTCAGCAAGCAACTCGACCTGACCTTCTCCGGCACCAAAGCGGCACTGGCCCCTGACTACAACACCATGGCCGTGGTCAAGGAGTGGGAAAAGGCCACCAACGTCCATATCAACTGGGAGAACCTGCCCGAAACGGTCTTCCAGGAAAAGAAGAACCTCATCCTGGCCAGCGGTGACCTTCCCGACGCCTTCTTCAACACCGGCCTCACCGACGCCGAGATCGCCACCTACTCCGCCAGCGGGACCCTCATCCCCCTTGAGGGACTCATTGAGAAGAACGCGCCCAACCTCTCCAAGCTGCTCTCCGCCCGTCCCGACATCAAGGCAGCCATCACCTCCTCGGACGGGCACATCTACTCCCTGCCATCCGTCGAAGAGCTCGGCCTGGTCCAGTTCCCCAACGAACTGGCCATCAACACCGCCTGGCTGAAGAAGCTCAACATCCCGATGCCCAAGACCATCGGTGAGTTCCACGACGCCCTGCTGGCCTTCAAGACCCAAGACGCGTCCGGGACCGGCAAGACCATACCGCTGAGCTTCATGCCCGGTTCCTGGTGCGGGGACATCGTTGACCTGATCGCCGCCCTCGGCGGAGTGCCGGACAACATGGACCACCGGATCGTCCAGGACGACAAAGTCATCTTCACCCCCACCCAGGACGGCTACAAAAAGGCCATCCAGACCCTGCACGAGTGGTACCAGGAGGGGCTGATCGATCCGGAATCGTTCTCCCAGGACGACAAGGCGTACCTGGCCAAGGGCAAGGCCGCCACGGAAAACCTCGGCTCCTTCGTCTGGTGGGAAGTCCCCGAAATGGTCGGCGCCGACCGAGCCAACAACTACGCCCCGGTCCCGGTCCTTGAGGGCACGGACGGCCAGCGAATCGCCAGCCAGTCCAACAACCAGGAAATCGCCCGCGGCGCCTTCGCCATCACCCGGAACAACAAATACCCGGCAGCGACCATGCGCTGGGCCGACAACCTCTACGACCCCATCCAGTCGGCCCAGGCCAACTGGGGGCCGATCGGTGAAACCCTGCAAAAGGACGCCAGCGGACTGCTGACCCAGATCCCCGCCCCAGCCGGAACCAGCGAAGGCGAACGCCGCCAGAAGGTCGCCCCCGGCGGCCCGAAGGCCAACACCGCCGAGAACTTCACCACCGTTGTCGCACCCGAACCACGCGCCGCTGAACGCCAAAAGACCGTCAACGAAATCTACAAGCCCTTCGCCGGCAACGACGGCTACCCCCCGGTTGCCCTGTCCAACGAAGAACTGCAGCAGATCAGCACCATCCAGACGGACACCACCTCACTGGTCAAGCAGAACGTCGCCAAGTGGATCGTCTCCGGCGGCATCGAGCAGGAATGGGACGGCTACGTCTCCCAGCTCAAGAGCGTCGGCGTCGACAAAATGATCGAGGTCTACCAGCAGGCCTACGACCGCTACAAGAAGAACTCCTAGCTCTGACTGACCTACCGGGTGGGCCGGTCCGCGCCGGCCCACCCGGCCCCCAAGCTCCCGCATATGCGTTCCCCCAGACCTGCACAGAAACGAGACTCCGCGTTCATGACTGCCGCGACCGCCACGACGGCCGACACCTTCCGTCCGGCCCTGCACTACGCCGCCCGGAACACCTGGCTCAATGACCCCAACGGCCTGATTTTCCACGACGGCGTCTACCACCTCTATTACCAGAACAACCCGCTGGACAATGTCTGGGGCAACATGTCCTGGGGACACGCCACCTCCCCGGACCTGCTCACCTGGACCGAACACCCCGTCGCCATCGCCTGCGACGACGAAGAAGACATTTTCTCCGGCAGCATCGTCTTCGACCGGGACAACACCAGCGGATTCGGCACCGACTCGGCTCCGCCTCTGGTCGCCGTCTACACCAGCGCGTTCAAACCCGGCTCCGGACACCAGGGCATCCAGGCGCAGTCCCTGGCCTACAGCCTGGACGGAGGCTACACGTGGACCAAACACACTGCCAACCCGGTCCTGAACCGCGGGT
>NZ_JAGGPO010000050.1:0-8543 GCF_018613775.1 Arthrobacter sp. ISL-69 | reverse complement strand
CCGTCGGTGGATCAAGGCTTAGAGAGCGCCTCAGAGGATATGCCGGACGGGCCCCGGTCCAAGAAACGCTGATGGCCACCTATCGGTCGATGCTAGAACTGAAAATCCCCACGCGCCGGGCAGCTTTATTGACGGGTGTTTCCAGGACGACCGCGAACCGGAAACCGTCCCCGCCGCGGGACCAGACCCCGGTAGTCCCCCGGAACAAGCTCAACGCCGCCGAGAGGGCGGAGATTCTGGCGGCCCTGAACTCACCGGAGTTCGTGGACCTGGCACCCCTGCAGGTCTACACAAAGCTGCTGGACCAGGGGATCTATCTCGGGTCCCCGTCGACCTTTTATCGGGTGCTGGAGGACAACAAGCAGGTCAAGGAGCGGCGCCGACTGGCCAAACACCCGCCCCGGACGGTTCCCGAGCTGGTGGCCACGGCACCGGGCCAAGTGTTTACGTGGGATATTACAAAGCTCGCGGGCCCGGTCAGGGGGAAGTATTTTGACTGCTACATGATGGTCGATATCCATTCCAGGTTCATCGTCGGCGCGCACGTCCACACCACCGAATCCGGGGCGCTGGCCGTGGAAATGATGAAGGGAATCTTCGGAATCCACGGCATCCCCCAGGTCGTGCACGCGGACCGGGGAACGTCCATGACCTCCAAAACCGTCGCCGCGCTGCTCTCGGACCTGGAGGTCACCCGGTCCCACTCCAGGCCCCGGGTGTCGAATGATAATCCGTACAGCGAGGCGATTTTCAAAACCCTGAAATACGGTCCGGAATTCCCCGAACGCTTCGCATCAGTCCACGACGCCGGAGCCTTTATCAGCGGTTTCGTGGACTGGTACAACCATCACCACCAACACTCCGGCATCGGCTTCCACACCCCCGCGAACATCCACTACGGCGACGCCGCCGGCGTCGCCAAAGAACGCTCGGCAACCCTCGCTGCAGCCCGGACGAAACACCCCGAACGCTTCACGACAACCACCGATCCAAAAATCCTTGCGCTCCCAGGACCGGCGTGGATCAACCAACCCAAGGAACCCACCGAAGAATTAGCCGCCTAACTCCCGTTGGTACCGTTCAGCTTGAAAAATTCCGTTACGACAAAGGGAGGGAAGACGGCCTTAGTCATGGCGGTCACTAATAATGGACCCCGGTCTAGACCGCGACGGTACCCACCGGACAAATCCTTGAAAACAGTTCCACCTGAAAGAGGTGGACTCAGGCCTTGCATGAATAACCGTTCACGCGACTGCACTGAGGCTGATCGCATTGTGAATCGCAGCGATAAGTCTCATTTCGGGCGCCCGAAAGCCGGTCGTCCACCGGACGGCCGGGCGCTGCTCTTTGGCCTTCTTCACGTCCGCGCGTTTGTGACTTTCGGCGGTAAGTGGCGGCGTTTTTACAGCACTATTTGGCGCATGGTGCAGCCCGCAAGAGGATCCTTTATCAGGACGGGACAGCCGGCCATGCGCCAGGTGCCGGACTCTTCCGCGGTCGTGTTGAGAGTGAGCGCTCTTGCTGTCGCTTCAGGCGGAAGATAGTGATGCCCCACCGTATTGACGCGCAAGGTCCTCTAAGGACATGGGTTATGGGTCGCGTCCAATAAGGCGGCATACGGGCGACGGCTGGTGGTTTCGCACTTTGAGGGATCACAGAGAAGCCGCTTCAGAGGAGATTCTCTTGGCCGGTGAAGAGTTGGTCCCGGTGGTCCGCAGGAAACTGTAGCTGAAGTAGATGGCTCCAAGACCGACCACAAAGGTCAATATGCCGGTGGACTCGTAGAACAGATGGCCGGCTTCGGGTGACCAGAGGTGGTAGACCGTCTTTACGATGTCGGCGTCGCTGCCAGGCAGGAACGTGGTGTTCTGCAGGCCGAGCGCTTTCAACACGTGGTCCAGAAAGCCGTCAATTATGCCGAAGTACACGAAAACCAGGCCAGCGTTCACTGCGTACACCCACCGGGTAGCAGGGCTCGGCCTTCGCCGGTACCACCACATCAAGAGCACCGGCAACACCAGAAGGATGGCTGACGCGATGAGCACTTCCATGCCGAGCCTGTAAACGTGGTGGACGACCGTCACTGCAATCATGGCCTCGGTCCACATCAATGCACGAATTACGGATGGGTTTTTCAAGAGCGGTTTCACGGTTTTTCCTGTCGTAGTGGTTAAGGGACCGGCCTGCTATTAGTCTCGTTCGCGTTCCAAACGCACGAATCACCGGGCTGGTCGATGTTGTTAGGCATGTACTGGATGCTGCGTTCTTCGGGGTTGCGGCCCTGCTCGTTGTCCTGACCGAACGGTAGAAGGAGACCTAATGACCACGCGTCATCACACATGGTGATTAGCGTGGTGACTTATTCGACGGGCCTTGTCGTGGCGATCTGTGTGTCCATCCGGCGGCCCTGGTTGGGCCGGCAGATGCTTCCTCATCATTGAGGTGCTATCGGTACGCCGTCGATGTGACCAGATCTGATGAGCGGGCGGCTTTCGCGTACGTTGGTGCGGCGACTTGCAGACAATCTTTCCTGCTGCCCGGGGTTCTGCCAGCTTTTGAGGCGTGCTCCGGATCAGTGGGCGGCCCGGTATGCCGCGTCGCTGTGGTCCTGACGAGGTCCTACCGGGGCCGGGTAGGGGCAGCTCTCGTGCGCACGGCCCTGACCACCAGCGCCCCGGTACGCTGGTGTTATCTGCCGCGCACTTCGGCCACGGTTGCGTTGGAACGGAGACCGCATGGCATATCCGATGATTGCAACGAAGCTGTATGTCCCGAAGCTGCGAGGCGGGCTTGTGACACGGCCACGACTCCGTGCGCGTATGCAGCGTGGGGGGTCGAGACTGACGCTGTTGTCCGCCCCGGCAGGGTTCGGCAAGACGACGCTCCTCGCCGAGTGGGTGGATGAGACATCTGGCGAAGACGGTCGTGTTGCGTGGCTCTCGCTTGACCCGGTGGACAACGAGCCCGCGTCGTTCTGGACCTACGTCGTGAACGCGCTCCAAACGGTGGTGCCCGGCATCGGCTCGACTGCGCTGGAGCTCATCTCGTCCTCACCGTTGCCCACCGAGCTTGTGCTAACCACGGTGTTGAACGAACTGGCCGCGGCACCGAACGATGTATGGCTGGTGCTCGACGACTACCACGTCATCGACAGTGGCGATGTCGGTGACGGAATGGTCTTCCTGATGGAGCACCTTCCGCCCCATGTGCACGTGGTGATCAGCACCCGAGCCGACCCTGATCTGCCACTGTCGCGTTGGCGGGTGCGGGGCGAGCTGGCCGAGATCCGGGGTGTGGATCTGCGCTTTACGTCGGAGGAGGCCGTGGCGTACCTCAATGAGGTGGCGGGACTGGACCTGGTCGCGGAGGACGTGGCGGCGTTGGAGGAGCGGACGGAGGGGTGGATTGCCGCGCTTCAGCTGGCTGCGCTCTCTCTCCAGGGGCGCGACGACGTCGCCGGTTTCATCGCCCGGTTCGCCGGGAACGACCGATATATCGTCGACTACCTGGTCGAGGAGGTGCTACAGCAGCAATCTGAGCAAGTCCGGGGTTTCCTGTTG
This sequence comes from Arthrobacter sp. ISL-69, assembly GCF_018613775.1. NCBI lineage: Bacteria > Bacillati > Actinomycetota > Actinomycetes > Micrococcales > Micrococcaceae > Arthrobacter > Arthrobacter sp. ISL-69. The sequence continues at coordinate 4,983 of NZ_JAGGPO010000050.1, read as the reverse complement.
GACTCCGCGGTTCTCGACCGACTGACGGGGCCGCTCTGCGACGCCGTCTCCGAACGCGGCGGCGGCAGCCAGATGCTCATTGCCTTGGAGCGTGCGAACCTCTTCATTGTCCCTCTGGACGATCGACGGGAGTGGTATCGCTACCACCACCTCTTCGCCGACGTGTTGCGGGCGCGCCTGCTTAGTGAGCAGCCTGAGAAGATTCCGCTGCTGCATCAGCGCGCCAGTCGGTGGTACGAGTGCCACGATTTGGCAGAGGAGGCGGTCAGGCACGCATTGGCTGCCCGAGACTTCGACCGGGCGGCCTACCTTATGGAGCTGGCCGTGCCGGCGATCCGTCGCAACCGGCAGGAAGCGATGCTGCTCGGCTGGCTGAAGGCCCTGCCCGATGACACCATCCGGCGCAGCCCGGTGCTTAGCGTCTTCTACGGATTCATGCTAATGATGTCAGGTGATCTTCACGGGGTCGAGCTTCGACTCGACGACGCGGAACGCGGGCTGGCTGCGGTACCGGAGGGGTTGGCTGCCCCCTGGGCTGACACTAAAGAGCTCCATACGCTGCCGGCGACCATCGCCGTTTACCGCGCTTCGCTCGCGCAGGCACGGGGGGATGTGGCAGGCACATTGGGGCACGCTAGGCACGCACTTGACCTGGCGGGCCCCAACGATCATCTTGCGCGGGGCGCTGCGGCCGGTTTTATGGGGCTCGCCGCGTGGGCGAAGGGGGACCTGCCGGCAGCGCTGCAGACGTTTACGCAGGCTGTGGCAAGCCTGCACGCTGCCGGCAACCTGGTCGACGAGCTCAGCAGCACGGTCGTGCTCGCTGACATGTGGCTCGCGGCAAGCCGACCCAGCGAGGCACGCCGGCTCTATCGGAGTGCGCTGCAGCTGACGCAGGCACAGGGCGAGCTTGTGGCGCGGGCAACCGCCGACCTGCACGTGGGGCTATCCGAGATCTGCCGTGAAGTCGGAGACCTCGGCAGCGCCAAGCGACACCTCGAGACCGCCGCAGCGTTCATCGAACGTTCGCCGATGACCGAGAGCCGCTACCGGTGGTTCGTGGCGGCGGCACTGGTCGCCCAGGATGAAGGCAACCCGGAGCGGGCCGTCGATCTTCTAAATCAGGCGGAGCAACTTTACCGGCCTGGGTTCTTCCCGGATGTGCGCCCGATAGCTGCAATAAGGGCGCGCGTCCAGGTGGCCCAGGGCGCGTTGTCCGAGGCTGCCGGCTGGGCACATGAACGGGGGGTGTCTGTCACCGACGATGTCAGCTACCTGAAGGAGTATGACCACCTCACCTTGGTGCGGCTGCTGATTGCCCAGCAGCGGGCCGACCCTACTACCGACGCCGTCCAGGGCACCCATCAACTGTTGGGCCGGTTATTGGCCAACGCCGCTGCATCCGGACGGGCCGGCAGCGTGATGGAGATCCGTATGCTGCAGTCTTTGGTGTTCGACGTGCAGGGGCACCGGCGCCTAGCCCTCGAAGCACTTCGCTCCGCATGGGCCGAAGCGCCCGAACCCGATGAGTACGTGCGGCTATTCCTTGGCGAAGGAGAGCCCATGCTGGAGCTGCTGCGTGAGGCAATGCACGACGGCGGCACCGCCGCCCCCGCTTCCCGGCTGCTCGCCCTGGGGGAGGGGCCCTCAACGCAAGCTTCCCGCCCAGGGGAGCGCCCGACGTCGGTTGTTGACTCGATCAGTGAGCGGGAGCTGCAGGTGCTCAGGCTCCTCGACAGCGGGTTGACCGGGCCGGAGATCGCCCGCGAGCTGTTTATCTCGCCCAACACGCTGCGAACCCACACTAAACACATCTTTACCAAACTCGGGGTCACCAGCCGCCGAGCCGCGGTTCTTCGTGCCCGCGACCGCGGCCTCATGTGACCGTTCCTGCGTCCGGCTTTCACCCGGCCAGTCACATCATCGGGTGACGCCGCGTCACACCGTCCGTCCCTACCTTTGAGTTGTACGGCAGCGCCACGCGACCGGCACTCACAATCAGGGAGCAAGACATGTCCATCACCCCCACCGCACTCACCCGCTCGGCCGGCCTGTCCGCCGTCGCAGCAGGCCTGCTGTTCATCGGCGTCCAGATCAACCACCCCCACCTGGATGCAGACTTCGCCACCACCGCGGAGTACACGGTCCGCCAAAGCCTGAAGGTGCTCATGGCCGGACTTTCACTCATCGGCATCACCGGCATGTACCTGCACCAGGTGAAGCAGGCCGGAGTGCTGGGCCTGATCGGGTACCTCGTGTTCGGCGCCGGCTACCTCATCATGACGAGCGTCGAAGTCATCGGGGCGGTTGTCTTTCCAACTCTTGCCCACACCACGCCCGCCTACGTCAACGACGTCTTTGCCGTAGCAACGGGTGGCCATGCAAGTGGGGACATCGGCCTGATGCAGGTCCTGAACCTGGCCTCGGCCGCCACATTTTTGGGCGGCGGACTCCTGTTCGGCATCGGACTCTTCCGCGCCAGGGTCCTTGCCCGCTGGGCGGCCGTGCTCCTCGCCGCCGGCTCCGTGGCGACTCTCGCCTTCCCGCTGCTGCCGCAGGTCAACGCAAGGCTGTTCGCTATCCCGATTGGCGTAGCTATGATCGGTCTGGGTTACTCATTATGGCGCGGATTGCGCGCCCCGGCTGCCCGGCCCCTCACCGGCACGGTCAGCTCGGCGCTCCATCCGGCGGGCACCAAGTGACCACTCAGGCGGCGCCACGCCCCACCCTGCCGACCCGGTCGGCGGGGTGGGTACCGTTCGCGCTCGTGGCCCTCGTCCTGATCCCCGCCATTGCCGGTTGCTTGCGGCTGGTGGAACTGGGCGGCGGCCCGCAACTCATACCGGCCGACGCCCGGATGGCCGCCTCACCCGTACCTGTGATTGTGCACATCGTCTGCGCCGAGGGGTACGCCCTCGTGGGCGCATTTTAGTTCGCTCCCGGGTTCCGGCGACGCCACCCCGGCTGGCACCGGGCGGCGGGACGGGTCCTGGTGGGTCTGGGTCTCGCAGTGGCGGTATCTGCGCTTTGGATGACGTTGTTCTACCCCCGACAACGGGAACCGGGGAGCTGGCTTATGTGTTCAGACTGGCCTTCGGCTCCGCCATGGCGGCCAGCATCATCCTGGGGTTCGCCGCAGTCCGCCATGGCGACATAGGCCACCACGAGGCTTGGATGATACGCGCCTACGACCCCGCCCTCGGAGCAGGCACCCAGGTATTCACGCAAGGCATAGGGAACGCGGTCTTCGGCACCAGCACGCTCAGCACCGGCCTCATGATAGGAACAGGATGGGTCATCAATGTCATAGTCGCTGAGTACGCCATCCACCGGCACAGCAGCAGCCAAACCCGCAGGGCGCCGGCGGAGATCGGGTTCTGATGATGCAGTCCCTCAAACGACAGGAGCCCTCTGGCTACCGGCTTCGGGTCGACGGGCACCTCGACGACCGCTGGTCCGCCTGGTTCGGCGACCTTACCCTGACCCACGAAAGCGATGGCACGACAAGCCTCAGCGGTTTCGTCTCTGACCAAGCGGCCCTGCACGGGCTACTCATGAAGGTCCGAAACCTTGGCATCACCTTGATCTCCGTAGAGGCCATCGACCCCGCAGGATCACCGAGCCCTGGGCTGGGCTCTTGAAAACTAAGGATTTCGAGAGGGCATCGAATTGAGAAGCGGACTCGAAATAGGTCCCTTGATTTGTGAATCGCAGCGATAAATGTCACCCCCGTCCGCCCGTTAGCCGATCCTTTCCGTACGGAGCATCTGCTTGGCGTGGTGGTCAACTGGCCCTCGGTGTGGCCTGACCGATGACTTTTCCGTGCTGGTCTGTTAACGAATACCGACTCACGGGAGATTGGCGCCATGCGCAAACTGACCTTCGGCATGAACCTGAGCCTGGGCGGCTACATCGCCGCGCCCGGCGACGACCTCGGCTGGAGCGTACCGAGCGACGAGCTGTTCCAATGGTAGTCCGACCGGGTGGGGGCGACGGGCCTGGCGCTGTACGGGCGCAAACTGTGGGAGACGATGTGAGGTGTACTACTGATGTGAGACACAGTTTGAAAGGATTGTGCCCATGTCTGCTCGACCTGGCTATTCCGATGAGTTCAAGGCCGATGCCGTGGCCTTGGCGGCCTCTTCGGGGCGTTCGTTACCTGCCGTCGCTGCTGATCTCGGCATCTCGTTGACGGCTCTGAAACGCTGGATACGGTTGGCCCGTGATGCTGATCTGGAGGGCAGCGGCAAACCCGATGACCCGGTGGATCCTGTCAAATTCAAGGCAATGGAGGCCCGGCTTCGGGAGCTCGAGAGGGAGAATGATTTCCTGAAAAAAGTTTCGGCGTTCTTCGCCAAAGAACAGCGGTAGAAGATCTCTACCGCGTCGTTCGGGAGAAGAACGCCGACTTTCCTGTGGCCTGGATGTGCCGGCAACTGGAGCTTCCACGGGCGTCGTACTACCGCTGGTGCGATGCTAAGGAATCTTCAACCGCAGCCCGCCGCCGGGAACTGACGGACCAGGTGAAGACCGTCTTCGAATCCTCTGGCGGGATCTTCGGTCACCGCATGGTGCACACCAAACTCGCCGCCGCCGGCATCGAGGTTTCGGTAGGTACGGTGGCGGGGATCATGGCCGAGAACGGGTGGGCGGCGAAGCGCATGCGTGCGTTCAAACGCACCACCATCCCTTCGGACCCGGACAAAGTCTTCGTAGACCTCATCGGCCGGGTTTTCACAGCGGAAGCACCTGGAACACGGCTCGTCGGCGATATTACCTACCTGCGCACCGGCGAGGGCTGGCTGTATCTGGCCACTGTCCTCGATCTGTGCACCCGCATGGTCGTCGGCTGGGCCATGGCTGACCATATGCGCGCCTCGTTGGTTACCGGGGCCCTGACGATGGCCAGGGACCGCGGTCACCTGACCCCGAACGCCATCTTCCATTCAGACCGCGGGACTCTGGCCGTATTCAACCGGTCGA
>NZ_JAGGPO010000049.1:0-54313 GCF_018613775.1 Arthrobacter sp. ISL-69 | reverse complement strand
AGGTCCGCAGTGCCTCAAGGTCATCCAGTTCCAGGCCGTAGCCGGAGAGGAACAGCTGGATGTACAGCGTCAGGGACGTGTGGCCGGGGGAGAGGACGAACCGGTCACGGCCGATCCAATCCGGGTTCCGCGGGTCATGGCGCATCAGCTTCTGGAAGAGAAGGTACGCAGCCGGGGCGAGGCTCATCGCGGTGCCCGGGTGGCCGTTCCCAACTTTTTCGACCGAATCCGCGGCCAAAATACGGACCGTGTCAACGGCGCGCTGGTCCAAACTGGTCCATGACAGTTCTTGGGATGAAGTGGGCCGGGTTGCCGGAACGTTTTCTATTGACATGTGATTCGTGCTCTCGTGTAGACGCGGGGATGATGATGAGGCTGAGGCCCGACGTTTCTGGGAGGATGGATCAGCCGGGCAGACGGGGGAAGTCCGTGACGTAATGCAGTAGTGAATCCCTATTCACTACTGCATTAGTATGAATCTATATTTTGGAACAATCGGACAGGATGAACACATGGCACTTGCTGACATCGAGGAAGCGGTTTCGGCCCTCCAGGCGGGACGGCCCGTTATCGCCGTCGACGATGAGGACCGCGAGAATGAGGGCGACATCATCATGGCAGCCCAGCACGCAACACCGGAGTGGCTGGCTTGGATCATTCGGGTTTCCAGCGGCTTCGTGTGCGCCCCGATGACCAACGAATTGGCGGATGCTCTGGAGCTGCCGCTGATGACCGAGGACAACAAGGATTCGCTCCGGACTGCGTACACGATCACGGTGGATGCGGCGGGCCAGTCCACGACCGGCATCAGCGCAACGGACAGGGCGCGGACCCTTCAGGTGCTGGCAGACCCGGCGTCCGGTCCTGCTCATCTGATCCGTCCGGGGCATGTGCTTCCCCTTCGTGCCGTTGATGGGGGTGTGCGGCAGCGTCCGGGCCATACAGAGGCCGCCGTTGACCTGCTGAAGCTTGCCGGCCTCACCCCGGTCGGTGTCATCGCTGAGGTCGTTGCCGATGACGGTGAAATGATGAGGCTTCCCGGGCTGCTGGAACTCGGCCAGGAAAAGGGGCTTCCTGTTATCAGCATCGCCCAGCTGGTGGCTGCCCTGGAGAACTGATCCGGGGCCGCCACCGGCGGCTCCTATTGGGCGCAGAAGCCGCCGTCGACGAGGAGGTCGATGCCGGTACAGAAGGATGCTGCGTCCGAGAGGAGGAATACCGCCGGGCCGGCCATTTCAGACGGATCAGCGATACGCTTCATCGGCGTTTCCTGGGCGAAGATTCCCATCTGGTGGACCATCTCCGGCCGGGAGTTCATCTTGGTCATGGTGTAGCCGGGGCTGAGCGCGTTGACGCGGATACCGCGCTCGGCCCATTCCATCGCGAGGGACTTACTCAGGTGGATGACCGCTGCTTTGGCACTGTTGTAGTGAGCCTGCAACAGGCCCCTGTTGACGATGCTTCCTGACATGGAGGCGATGTTGACGATTGATCCGCCGCCGTTCCTGAGCATGGCACGGCCTTCGGCCTGGCAGCTGAGGAAGACGCCGGTGACATCGATGTCATAGACCTTCTGCCACTGGGCCAAGGGCAATTCCTCGGCCGGTGCCGCGTTGGCTATGCCTGCGGAATTGACCGCCAGGGTGAGCGGACCCAGATCGGCTTCGATTTTGGCGACTGCTTCTTCAAGTTCGTCCGCCTTCGTTACGTCAGCCGGGACGAAGATCGCCCGGCCTCCGGCTTCCTTGATGCGGTGTACGGTCTCGTCCGGTCCTTCGCCGGGGAGGTCAACGATCCCGACGGCGCCGCTTTGCTGCGCGATGCCGAATGCGATGGCCTGGCCGATGCCGGACCCGCCTCCCGTCACGAGGGCTGTCCGCCCGTCCAGGGCGAAGCTGAGTTTCGAAGTCAATTTGTTGTCCTTAGAGTTTTTAGGGCGCTTTGTCTGATTCCAGACTGAGCGCCGTTTTCTTGTCCGTGATGAGTACGTTGATCCAGTTGCCTTCGACGGCAGCCCGTATCGCTGCGTACTTTCTGGCGCCACCGGCGATGCCAATGCGCCGGTCGACGTTGAGCATCTGTTCGGGGCTGATCCCAAGGACTCTGTCGTTGAGGTCGGATTCGACGAGCGCGCCGTGCCTGTCGAAGAACCTCAGGCAGATATCTCCTACGGCTCCCGACGCGGCCAGGGCTTTGAGGTTGGATTCGTTGAGTGAGTTGCCTGATTCGCGAAGAAGCGGCGAGGGTTCGATGCTTCCGATGCCGACCAGGAGGGTGTCCAGCCGGTCCCAGTCGGCGGCGACTTCAGCGACGAAGGGGTCCTCAAGCAGGGCGTCACGGCCGCCGCGGCTGGAGACGATGCCAGGCGCCGGCAGGTACCGGGGGGTGCCTTTAGTGACGGTTGCCAGGCGGTCCGCGAGGTGGGTCGCCCGCACCTGCACTTCGGGGTTCCCCACTCCGCCTATGACCTGGACGATGCTTTCTGCGGATTTGACATTCCGTGGGGACATGGCGTCCACCGTTGCCAGAAGCGTCGAGGACCAGGACGACAGGCCCACCCTGTTGCCGCCGGTGAGGGTCACCTCGAGATATCCTGCCGCTGCCGCGCCGATGCCCCGGATGATTGATCCTTCGTCATCGGTCTGGAGGTCCGCGATGACCACTGCCCGCAGGCCGTACTTGGCCGCCACGGCATCTTCCAGATCTGATTCGGTTCCCGCGGGCGCAACGACGATGGTCCGGACAATGCCTTCCCGGACCGCGTCGGTCAGCCACCGGGAGACCCGGGACTGGGAGACGTTGAGCTTGTCGGCAATGTCCGCCTGGCTCATGTTCTGCTCGTGGTACATCCTCGCGGCTTTGACCATCAGGCCCAGTTGCTGGGGGGTGAAAGTCCTTGTTCTCTGGGCCACGGCGTTCCTTCGGTTGTCGTCAGGCAAGGGTCCGATTATTTCACGTTCCTCCTTATCTCTTAGAGTGTCGCCAGTGACATGACTTTTGACGGGGTCGCCTCGGAGGCATCCAGGATTCCCTGGTTCCGTCCGCGGGCGAGGACCATGACCCGGTGGGCGAGGCCTAGGACTTCCTCGAGGTCGGAGCTGACGACGATGATGGCGTTGCCGTTCCGGGCCAGTTCGGCGACGACTTCGTAGATGGAGGCCCGCGCCCCGACGTCGATACCACGCGTAGGTTCATCCAGGATGACAAGGCGCGGGTCGCGTTGAAGCCATTTGCCGATCACGATTTTCTGTTGGTTGCCGCCGGAGAGTGAGGAGACGGGCAGCGCCACGTTTCCCTTCATCCCGATTCCCTTCGCCACCGTCGCGGCGAAGCTGCGCACCTTGGCCGGTGAGATCCATCCGGAGGTGCTGACCTTCCCCAAATTGGGAAGGGCGATGTTGTTCTCGATGGTGTCGCTGACGACCAGTCCCTGCTGCTTACGGTCCTCGGGTATCAGTACGACGCCTGCTTTGATGGCTGCCATCGGGTTGTCGGGTTTTAGGTTTTTTCCATCCACGACTACCGTTCCCAGACGGTGCTCGGCGCCGGCTATGGCGCGGACGAGTTCGGTGCGTCCGGCACCTACGATGCCTGCGATGCCGAAGATTTCCCCGGCCCGCACAGTAAAGGAAACGTCCGCGAAGTCGCCGGCCTTGTCGTGGAGGTCCTTTACTTCCAGCACGATTTCGTCCGTGGGCGGCGGCACGTCGGGAAAGAGCCGATCGACCGGGCGTCCGACCATTTCCTCCACCAACTGGTTGGGGGAAACTCCGCCAGAGGCGTGTTCGGTGATCTTCTTGCCGTCCCTGAGGACGACGATCCGGTCAGCGATCAGTGCTATTTCCGCGAGCCGGTGGCTGACGTAGATGAACGAAACGCCTTCGGCTTTGAGCGCCCTGACGCAGTCGAAAAGAGCGTCAGTTTCGGCCTGGCCCAGCGCAGCGGTGGGTTCATCAAGGATGAGCAGTGAGGCGTCGAGCATGAGCGCTTTGGCGATTTCCACTTGTTGCTGGCCCGCGACGCTGAGGTCCCGGACTTTGCTGTCCATGGCGCCGTTGAAGCCGAGACGCTTCAACTGGTCCTTGGCCTTTTCGCGCATGGCGCGCGCGTCCAGGAACCCGCTGCGCATGGGCCATCGGCCGACCATGACGTTCTCGGCAACGGTCAGGTCCGGCAGCAGCCGCATCTCCTGGTGAATCAGGCCGATACCGGAGGCGATGGCATCGCCAGGTGACGTCGGTGCGTAAGGCTCTCCGTTCCAGGTCATGGTTCCCGTTGTCGGTTGGGTGACTCCGGCGATGATGCTGGAAAGCGTGGATTTTCCTGCCCCGTTTTCTCCGAGCAGGGCAACGACTTCCCCGGGGTTAATGTCCAGGTCGATGTCCTGGACTGCGATGGTGCCGGGGTATTCTTTGGTGGCGCCGCGGACGCGAAGTCCACGGGTGTCCGCAATAGGCATTTTGAGCTCCGTTGGCTAGGGAAACGGCCTGGGCGGGTGGTGCCCGGGGAGGGCACCACCCGTGGGACGGTCAGGGGTGCGTGGTGATGAACGGGGCGACGTTTTCCTTCGTGGTCAAAACGCCTTCCTGAAGCTGCTCGGCCGGCAGCTTTTCGCCGCTGGCCAGCTTGATTGCGGATTCCAGGGCGAGCTTGCCCATGCCCTGAGTCGGCTGGGTGATGGTCGCGGCGAGGGTCCCGTTCTTCACCGCTTCCAGACCGGCTTTGTCGCCGTCAAAGCCTACAATGGTGACATCCTTGACCCCGGCGTTGCGGACCGCCTGCGCCGCTCCGAGCGCCAGTGCGTCTGCTCGGCCGAAGAAGATGTTGATGCTTGGATTCGCCTGAAGCATGTCCGTGGCGAGCTGGTAGCCCTCGTCCTGCGCCCACTGCTGGGAGGCCTGGCGGGCGACTTCCTTGATGCCGGGGAACTGCGTCATGGCGTCTTTGAAACCGGTGTCGCGTGCAACTTCAGGGGTCGTTCCGATCTGTCCCTGGATGACACCGAGCTCTCCCTTACCGCCGACCTGCTTTCCGACCCATTCACCCAGCGTCTTGGCAGCCGCCACGCTATCGGTGGCAATAAAGGTGTCACCGGGCGCACCTTCGGGGTTGCGGTCTACAGCGACAATGGGGATATGTGCTGACTTGGCCGCCCGGACCGGGACGGTGGCCGCAGTTGCTCCGGCGGGGATGTAGATGATCGCGTCCACCTGCTGGGTGATGAAGTCTTGGATCTGAGAGACCTGCGTGTTGGAGTCGCCCTTCGCGTCAGCGACGACGACCTTTACGTTTTGTTCCTTGGCGGCCGCTTCCACGGACTGGCGGATCTGGTTGAAGAAGTCGGCCTGCTGGTTGGCTACCGCCAGCCCGATCGTCTTCTGCTTCTCACCGCCGCCGCTTGCGCCCGTGCCGGCGCTGCCGCCGCAGGCAGCCAGTGAAAAGGTTGCCGCTATGGCTACAGCAGCTACTGCGATTTTTCTGAACATTTTCATCTCCATTGATAATTGCGTTGGTACTGCAGGGGTTTGAGGTTGGCGAGGCGGGCCGTTAGGCGCGCTTGCGCCGGAGCACGTCTGCCATCACAGCGACGGCGATGACGAGGCCGATGACGATCTGTTGGATGAACGGCGAGACGCCCAGGAGGTTCAGGCCGTTGCGCAGCACGCCGATGATCAGGACGCCGATGACGGTCCCGCCGATGCGGCCGACGCCGCCGCTCAGGCTGGCCCCGCCAATAACGACAGCGGCGATGACATCGAGCTCATAGCCTGTTCCTGCGCTCGGCTGGGAGGAGTCCAGACGGCTGGCGAGAACGATGCCGCCAAGGCCGGCCAGGGCACCTGCTGCCACGTAGACCCAGATGGTGACCTTCTTGACGTGGATGCCGGCCAGACGGGCGACTTCGGTGCCGCCGCCGATGGCGTAGATGGAGCGTCCGGATGCCCGGTACTTCAGCCACGCCCAGGCCACCAGATACAGGGCCAGAACGACCATGAGCGTGACCGAGAAGAAACCGAGGTACCTCTCGGAGGAGAAATTAAAGAACCACTCCGGGTATCCCACGATCTGCTGACCGTCGGTGATCAGGTTCGCCATTCCGCGCCCGATGGACATCATTGCCAAGGTCGCAATGAACGGTGGCAGGTTGGCATAGGTAATACCGAGGCCGTTGATCGAACCGGCGACCGCACCGACCGCGATGGCTGCCAGCATGGCGCTCCACATCGGCCAGCCCCCCTGATGCGAGAGCCACCCAAGGACCATGGTGGAGAGCCCGAGGATGGAACCCACTGACAGGTCGATGCCGCCGGTGATGATGACGGCGGTCGCCCCGACGGACAGGATGCCGAGAACGGTCACTTGGTCCAGGATGTTGATGAAGTTTCGCGTGGTGAGGAAGAAGGGGGACGCGAAGCTCAGGATGATAAACAGGGCGATGAGGCCCAGCAGGGCACCGCCGCTGCCGGAAAACAAACGCGCGCTGAGTTGCGAAAACATTGGCGGCTTTGCGCCCGTTTCTTGAGGTGCTCCACCGGGCCGGTGGGCTATTTGTTGACTCATGATTGACTCCGTTGGCAGTAGAGGTTGGCCCTAGTTCATGAACATTCCGCCATCAATGTTGATGGCCTGTCCGGTGATGTAGCTGCCCGCGTCCGAGGCTAGGAAGAGGAGCAGGTTTGCCACGTCCGTTGCTTCGGCGGGGCGCTTGAGCGGTATGCCGTCGATCCATTCCTGGATGAGCTCGCCCGGCTTGTAGTTACCTAAGCGTCTGCCCCATTCCCGGTCGTTGTATTCCCACATTTCGGTCTTGACGATGCCGGGGCAGTAGCTGTTAACGCGGACTCCGGACGGTGCGAGTTCCTTGGCGAGCGATTGGCTGAGGCCGATGACGCCAAACTTGCTGGCTGCATAGTGCGGAGTGAAAATGAATCCCTGCCGGCCCTGACCACTTGAGGCGTTGAGAATGACACCGTGGTCGCTGGCCTTCAGCAGGGGAGCCGCTTCCCGGCAGCAAAGGAAAACGGCGGTGGTGTTGACGGCGAGGACTTTGTTGAATTCGTCCAGGCTGAGGTCTTCGAGGTTGGCGATCGTGATGATCCCGGCATTGTTGACAAGGATGTCCAGTCCGCCCCACAGCTCGACGGTCTTAGCGAATGCCGCCTTGACCTGGGCCTCGTCTGTGACATCCGCTACTGCGTGGTCGACGTCAAAGCCGGCAGCCCGAAGAGTCGCCGCCGCCTCGCTCACCTGCGGGCTGCGGTCAACAAGGAGTACCGATGCGCCGGCTTCTGCGAAGGCCTGGCCAATGCCGTAGCCGATCCCGCTGGCTCCGCCCGTAACCAGGGCACGGCGTCCCTTGAAATGGCCCTGAAAGATTGCAGATCCGATCATTGTGTTCATTAGTCACTCCGTTACTGCCGGGGCCAATGCGACGTGCATTGGACCCGGCGTGTTGGGGAAAGTGTCTTCAGGGGACCAGCGTGCCTTGGCCACCGCACGGGACCAGCTTGACCTTCTGCGGTCCGCGTCTTGGACGGGCATTACCGGCATGATCTCGTTCCTGTTCCGGGGGAGGCTTTCAACGGCCTCCCGGCTGAACAGTCCCGTCTCGATCGCGGCCATATGTGCCACACCCAGTGCTGAAAGATCCGGGACCGCGCTGCGGAGCACCGTGCGTTGGCTCAGATCAGACTGCAGCTGCATCAGCCAGGTGTTCGATGTCGGTCCGCCATCGGCCAGCACAGAACTGATGCGTGGCGAGACGGCCTGCTCGGCTGCCCGCAGCACATCTTCAACCTGCAGGGCAATTGATTCGAAGGCGGCCCGGGCCAGGTGGGCTGAGGTCGTTCCGAGGTTGAATCCACTGATAGTGGCTTCTGCGCGTTCGTCCCACCACGGTGCCCCAAGTCCTGCGAATGCTGGCACGATGTTGACCCCGCCGCTGTCCCCCACCGTCCGGGCCAGCGAGTCCAGATGGGCGACGTCACAGTCGAGCACCTGGGACAGCCAAACAGCGGTGGCGCCTGTGGCCAGGATGTTCCCTTCGAAGGCGTAACGGGGGGTGCCGTCATGCCAGGCCAGCGTCCGGACGAGGCCGCCCATGTCGGCCGGGGGCACCTCATCCGGGAGCAGACCCATCACGGAGCTGCCCGTACCGTAAGTGGCCTTGACTGTTCCCGGGCCCCGGACGCCGTGTGCGTACAGCGCCGAGTGCGAGTCGCCCATGACTGCGTGGACCCGGGAACCCTTAGCCTGCCCCCCGAGCAAGGGGGAACTAGTCGCGTTGGACGCCACGACCGTCGGGAGGACCTGGGCCGGGACATTGAAGAGATCGAGCAGTTGCTGGTCCCAGTCCACGGAATCCAGGTTCAAGAGTTGAGTGCGGCTTGCATTCCCCGCCTCGATCCTGTGTTCACCCGTTAGGCAGCTCAGTAACCAGGAATCGACGGTTCCGGCTGCGATTTTGCCCGCCTTGCTGAGGCGACGGTCCGGGTCCGCGGCATCGAGCAGCCACTGGATTTTCAGGGCCGAGAACATCGGGTCGATCGGCAGGCCTGTCGACTGACGGACGAGGTCGCCTGCACCGTCACCGATCAGGTTTTTGGCCTGTTCGGCAGTGCGGCGGTCCTGCCATCCCAGGACCGGACCCAATGGCTGTCCGGTCTCACGGTCCCAGATCATCGCTGACTCGCGCTGGGTGCTCACGCCAAGTCCCAAGACCGTGTTTTCGAGGCCGTTGAGGCTGTCTGTGACTGCTTTAAGGACGCTGTCGCGTATGACGATGGGATCCTGCTCGACCCAACCCGGCCGGGGGTGCTGCTGCGTGAGACTGACCTGTGCCCGGGCGATGATTCTGCCCGAGCCGTCCATGACCAGGGCCTTCGTAGCACTCGTGCCTTGGTCCACCGCGACAACTACGGCGGTCTCGGCAGCGGCAGGGGCCAGGTTAGTCACGGTGCAGCACCTCACGTGCTGCGGCCGAAATGTGGTCTGCGGTAAGGCCGAAATGGTCCAGCAGGAATGCGGTGCTGCCGGTGGGTGCGAAGTGGTTCAGGCCCAGGATGCGCATCGGAACGCGGGCCCGATCCTCCAGCTGGCCTACGACGCTTGCTACGGCGGCGCCCAGGCCGCCTGCGACGTTGGCTTCCTCTGCCGTGATGATGGCGCCGGTCTGGCGGGCTGCGTCCTTGATTGCATCTTCATCGAGCGGGCTCAGGTATACGGCGTTGAGTACGCGGGCTGAAACTCCCTCGGCGGCCAGCGATGCGGCTGCCCACAGGGCCCTGGACACTTCGGTTCCGGTGGCAATGATGGTCAGGTCGTTTCCTTCCCGCGCGACGACGAACTTTCCGCGTTCTAGCCCGACGTTGTCCTCGGACACGTGTGGGACCTTGAACCGGCCAACCCGGATGTACGTGGGCCGCGGATCGGCCACTGCATTGCGGACTGCGGCGCGGGTCTGTGCTCCATCCGCGGGAACGACAATGTCCAGGCCCGGCAGCGCACGCAACCAGGAGAAGTCCTCCACGGAGTGGTGAGTCGGGCCAAGTTCGCCGTAGGCCATGCCCGGGCTCATGCCACACAGAATGACGTTGTGCTGGCTGTACGCTACGTCCGCCTTGATCTGCTCCAGCGAGCGGCCGGTCAGGAAAGGTCCGGCCGCGCATACGAACGGAATGAGGCCCGCGTTGGCCAGCCCGGCACCGACGCCAACCATGTTCTGCTCGGCGATGCCGACGTTGATCAGGCGGTCCGGGAACTCATCACGGAATTTGGTCAGGTTGCTGGACCCGACCGAGTCGTTGCACACCGCGACGACTTTGTCGTTGGTGCGGGCCAGCGCGATGAGTTCGTCGGCAAAATCCTGGCGGTTGTCGAATGTGGGTGCATCGTTCAGCACGGTGGTTGTCGTCATGACAGCTCCTGAAAAGCCTGAAGGGTTTGTTCTTTGGACGGTACTTTGTGGTGCCATTCGACTCGGTCCTCGATGAACGAGACGCCTTTGCCCTTGATGGTATTGGCGATGACAGCCACGGGGGAGCCTGTGGTGGATGGACTCATGGCGTCGATGAGGGCGTTGTAGTTGTGGCCGTCAACGACCCGCACTTCCATGCCGAAAGCGGCAAGGCGGGCATCGAGCGGATCCAGCCCGTTCGTCTCTTCGGTCCTCGCACCCTGCTGGAGGCGGTTGCGGTCAACGACGACGGTCAGGTTGTCCAGCTTCTGGTGAGACGCCGACATCAGTGCCTCCCAGTTGCTGCCCTCCTGCATTTCACCGTCGCCTGTGACAACAAAGACCCGCGAACCGCTCTTCAGCAGTTTGGCGCCGATTGCGGTACCGACGGCAACCGGGAGACCGTGACCCAGCGGTCCGGTGTTGGTTTCGACTCCGGGAACTTTCACTCTGTTCGGGTGCCCGTTCAGTGCGGACAGGGGCGCCATGAACGTGTCCAGTTCTGAGACGGGGAAGAAACCGCTGTGGGCCAGAGTGGAGTACAGCGCGCCCGCGCAGTGGCCCTTGCTGAGGATGAAGTGATCGCGGTCCTCCTTGCGGGGATCCTCCGGATCGATATTCATCACCGCATCAAAGAGCACCGTCAGGATGTCCGTGACGGAGAAGTCCCCGCCAATGTGGCCCTGGCCGGCATCAGAAATCATTTTCAGGATGGAGCGGCGCGTGGCCTGAGCGCGCTCGTGCAGCTTTGCGGCGCGGGTGGCGGGGTCACCGTCCAGAACTTCCTGGCGGAGGGATCGCCAGGCTGCGGCCTGGGAAGCATCTGCAGTTAACATTATTCATATCCATTCAGTAGTGACTGTATGTGCAACCATGTTACCCATGCCACATTTCTACTGTCAATGCACTTGGAGGCCGGAGTCTCAGCCGGCATCGTCGGCCGGCGGAGCGGTGGCACCTCAAAGCTCGCTCATATTGAAGGAAAAGGGAGAGCCATCGGGACTGAATTGCTTGTCATTCCGCGGGTCACATGGCAACTGACCACGCCGGCACGGAGCTAAACGCCCATTTGGTCGGCCACCTGATGGCCAAGGGATACGGAATGGTGGACCACGGACCCGCGGTTTATGACGCGCTGGACGACTCTCGGTCGTTCTGCATCAGCGGCCCTTGCCGTGTCCGCGGACCAAACTGCGGGCGTGCACTCTCTGGGCATCGTGTTGGGCGGATCCGACAACACATCCGCCGGATCGATGTAATCGCCAGCTATGAATCGACGGGGAGATCATCGAGTGGGGAGCTCGTTGGCGCGGCGAAATAAAGGACGGAAGGGCAGCGGATCTGCCGTCCGTTGCAGGATGGATCCACTGCCGAACCGTCGGATAAAGGACTGTGAGGTTTAGCGCCTCACAATCTCGAGATTGAGCATCTTGGCGATGGTGTCATTGCTGTACTGGGTAGCCTTTGTGTCCCTTGCGGGGCGCCCGTTCCGGGCTGAAAATGTGCTTGTGGCCGCCTGTTGACGCCGTGATTCTATGGTTCGTCAAGAGCGTTGGGTAGCCGGGCGTTGGGGATCACGCTGTGGGCCCTTCACTGTTTCTTTTGCTGAGAACGAGGACTAGATTCTGTTCTCCCTGGTGATCTCCACGGATGGCCGCTTATGTATTCAGTGGGTGCGTTCTGTGAAGAGATGAGCAATACCATGCTGGCCGAAGCCCAGGAGGCGAACCGGAAGAAGCGGTTGCAGGAGGTGTCCACGCATTCGACGATGACCCATTTGCTGGCGGAGCTGGCCAACCATCTCGTGGACTTGCGTATTGAGCGGGTGGTGATGGAGGCGACCAGCGATTACTGGAAGCCGGTGTTTACCTCCTCGAGGCGCACGGGCTCGACCCATGGCTGGTCAACGCGCGCGGCGTGAAGCATCTGCCCGGGCGGCCGAAGACCGAAGTGCTCGATTCCCTCTGGCTCTGCAAGGTCGCCGAACGGCAGATGCTGCGGCCAAGTTTCGTCCCGCCCGCCCCGATTCGCCAACTGCGGGACCTGACCCGCTACCGAATCGATCTGCTCGGGACACGGACGGCGGAGAAGAACCGGGTCGAGAAACTTCTCGAGGGACGCCTGCATCAGACTCTCCGTTGTCGCCTCGGATATTTTCAGGGTGTCCGGGCGGGAGATGATGGCCGCGCTCATCGCCGGCGAACGGAACCCGAAAGTGCTCGCGCAGCTGGCACGGTCGGTCCTGCGGAAGAAGATCAGCGAACTCGAGGAAGCCTTCACTGGCGGCTTTGATGACCACCACCGCTCCCTGCTCGCCCGTATGCTGGCCCGGATCGACGGCATCGACGCCGATATCGCCGCGGTCGATGAACACATCGAGGCCCAGCTGGCCCCTTTCGCAGCGGCGGCGGAACGCTTGGATAACATCCCGGGCATCGGCCCCGTTGCCGCAGCCGTTATCCTCGCCGAAATCGGGGTCGTCATGTCACGGTTCCCCACCGCGGGACACCTGTGTTCCTGGGCGAAGTTCTCCCCGGGCATCAACACCTCCGCCGGGAAGACCAAGGGAAACGGCTCTTCCGGACACGGCAACCACTACCTGGCCCGGGCGAGGCCGCCGTCGTAGCCGGACGAACGAACACCTTCGTCGGCGAACGCTACCGAAGGCTCGCCCGGCGTCGGGGCAAGAAACGAGCCATCGTCGCCGTCGGACGTTCCATCCTCGTCATCATCTGGCACCTCCTGCAAGACCCCGACGCACAATTTCCATGACCTCGGCGCTGAGCACTTCAACCGCCACACCAACCCTGACACCCAACACTCAAGATCCACCGATGGCCCCCCGCCCCCCGCACACGCCCACACGCCCACACGCCCGCCAACCAAAGGCAACTCATCGCATTTTCGGACTAGCGATTTGGCAGGCCTCGGAGAACGGATGGGAGCCA
This sequence comes from Arthrobacter sp. ISL-69, assembly GCF_018613775.1. Taxonomy (NCBI): domain Bacteria; kingdom Bacillati; phylum Actinomycetota; class Actinomycetes; order Micrococcales; family Micrococcaceae; genus Arthrobacter; species Arthrobacter sp. ISL-69. The sequence goes on along the minus strand of NZ_JAGGPO010000049.1, from coordinate 41,410 downwards.
GGAAAGCGCCGGTCAATTTTGCCCCTCCGACCCTACGCTGTGAACGGTGTGTACTCGTTTTGGAACCAATCAATTCCTTGTGGGCTGACTCTTCTGACTCTTCAGTGTTTTCCAAGCCCCCAATCCCAAGCTCCGCCCGAGCCAGGAGGGGCCGTTGTCTCAAGACACCAGCAGTACTGCGAGTACAACAGTGCCACGCAACAACCGGCATGCTCGGCGCCAGCAGGATCCTGGCGTTCCACCGAGCGTGAGCCATTGGCCACAAGGGACAACCTCACCTCACCTCGGCGGCGAGAATTTCCGGGCTCGGCTCTGCGCTGTTTCTCCAAGATCCAAGGGGCCAAGCTGGTTCTCCGGCGTCATCGCCGAAGCCGTGCCGGCCCTTGCGAGCCCGGCAATGATGATAATCGGCCTGGACGCGTATCCGCATCCGCCGTGACCGGCCGTCGAAGGAGTTCTTCCAGACAGCACATCGGATCGGACCGACGCCCTTGCAGAGCCGCCGCCGGCCACGACAGTCGTAAGCGCCGGCCCGCGTGCTCCGACGGTTTGGGTCAGGAATAGGGGCCCTCGTGAGTTCTCTGCTTCCGGCTTGGGCGTGGTGGTCCCCGGTCGCCGGGATTCCTGGAGTTGCATTAGTTCAGCGCGCAGTTGCGGGTCGCGTGTTGGTTGAGCCCCCGCCGAAAACGGGATTGTGTCCACCGGCAGACCGATCGACGAGGTCGGAGGCGTTGAGGGCTTTCCTGAGGGAACCGAGACGAGTGCTGTGAATACGGTGATCAGGTTTAGGAATGCATTCCTGCACGGGACGGCTCCACGCGTTGGAGTGCGAACCGCATCGCTCGCCGTGAGTCAGGGTAAGTGGCTAGAGCGGCTCACCCTTGAGCAGCCTCCCGCCGTCAGCCCGCGGCGTGCTGCAGAGGCCGAGCGTCTCATAGAGAAGTGGACTCGCAGCAGCCTGAACTCGTCCGGTGCTCGGATGATCCGAGCTGTTCCGGTGGCTTGGCCACGACTGCCCGGCCTACCGAAACGAGTGCCCGTGCCCGGCGCTTGTGCCGAACAAGGCGGCAGGGCCCAGTTGGCGCCGAAAATCGGCCAGGCGCCGGTGGTCTTCTCAGCCATCTTGGGCTTCTGAGGGGAGTTGGCTGGTTGTTCACCACCTGCGCTCAGGTCCCGGCAGCCGATAGCCGTGATCGCAGGCGCTGGAGCGCTAGTTGCCTGCGGTGGGCAGCCTTGGCCCGCGGATGTTCTTCGACGACGACTGATACCGCCAATGCGGCACAAATCACCAGCATACATAGGGGTAGGGCCACCCCAAGGGCGGCCAGTCCGACGCTGAGGCCCAGCAGAAGCACCACCACAGCCGCCACCCCTACGATCATCCGGTCAAGGCCCAGCATGGCGCTGTATAGCCATGTCACCGTGATCTTGAAAACTGCCACCGGAATGGCGATGCTGGCTATGGCAACGGCGGCACTGATGTGCGCTTCGTGGTCGATAAAGTAGGCGGCGACATGCAGGCCTGCTCCGGTGGCTGCAATGGCAGCAAAAATGGGCATGTGGCCGTAGCCGAATTTGAAGGAACGGTTCCTTTGCAGATGCAGGGATTGGCCCGTCGGCAGAAGGAAGTAGGTCCACCACATACCGAAGGCAATGGCGGTCCCGGCAAAGCCCACCACTGCAGCGTCCGGGGTCCAGCCGTGGTTGCCAACAATCGCACGTAAGGTTTCAACGACGCCGAAAAGGCATTCACCCAAAGCGATGATTGCCAAGAGGCCGTAGCGTTCCGCGATGTGATGAGCGTGCCAGGGGGTCCTGATCCTCCGCTCGGCCAGTACAGGCGCGGCCGACTCGAGCACGAAGAGCGGGACAATCATCAGGAAAGTGGTCAGGATGTCCGCCGGGACGATCATCACTATTACCCAGCCGATCTGGGCGACCACAAGGTATTTCGCAAAGTTGAGGCAGGTCTGCCGCCTCGGTGGGTCCTGCCTGGCGGCCCGCAACCATTGGGATACCAGGGCCAGCCGCATGATCACATAGCCCGCAACAATCAACACGGTGTCCACATGATGGCCCTCCACGAGGGAATGGAACATCGGCTCAATACCCATGGTCAGGATCAGGACGCCCAGCATCTGCACCATCGTGGAGACGCGGAAAATCCAGTCATCGGTGTCGTATGCGCTGGCGAACCAGCTGAAGTTGATCCACGCCCAGATAACGCAGAACATGGTGAAGCCAAAACCAAGGAGTCCGGCGGCGAAGTGCCCCTCAGCGATCTCGTGGGCGAACTGGCCGCCCGCTACGCCGAAGGCAATCACAAAGGTGAGATCGAAGAAAAGCTCCAGCGGAGTGGCTGTCCGGTGCTTCTCCCCGGGATCCCGGCCGCCCATCCGGATGAGGGCATGCCCCAGAGGATTCGTGCCCATAAAACGGCGCCTCCTGCTATACGCGGCCGAGGGAGTCGATGTCCTCCAGAAATTCAGTGTAGACCGCTTTGCTGACCGTGGTCCGCGTCTCCCCGATTGCGTCAAGGTAGTCCTGCGTGGCGGGGCCCTTTCGTGCGGCTTCCCGGACAGGGGCGCCGCCATCGGACGGGGAGCCCGCCGTCGTATCCACTGCTTTCCAGCGTCCGCTGGGAAGCACTCCGGGACGCGTACTTGATGTCCGCGGTAGAGAAGCCTTCCGCGCGGTCCGCGAGGAGTTCGACGTCGACGTCATCCACCGCTCCCGCTCATCGATTTCCAGGAAGGGTTCCCAGTGTTTGTACGGGGCTGGAGTCCGGTTCGAGTCCCACCTTGGGCACAGTGTTTCCACAGGTCAGGGGCCCATTGGGCTTCTGAGTCTGGACAAAACTACTTTTGATGGGCCCTTCGGGGCCTATTTTTGTTGGGAGGCCGGTTGTGTGGCCGGGTGGCTCTCCTCAGGTTCGGGGAACGGTGTGGCTTGTACTCCTTCATGGTCATTGAGGGGCTGGGTAACATGACCTGATTGGGCTGGGGGAGACGGACTAGCTCCCCCCGTTGCCTGTTGCCTTCTTTGTGGACTTCAGGGCGTGGTTGGGGGTCTGCTGCTAGTCACCGCTTAAGTTGTCTTGATGGTGAGCGGTTCCATGTTCCTTCTCCTTCAGCAGCTGGCGGGCACCGGGTGTGTCTGTCAGATTTCGGCGTCGTTCTGATAACGGAGTCACCGCTGGGGTTGAGGGTCCGTGGTGCAACTTGTGGAACCGGGAGCCGTCCAAAATTTCGCGAGGAAATAAGCGACGAAGGAGCGCCGAATGAAATTTTGGACCGTGAGCGGCGCGTAGCGCTCTGCTTGCGCGGAGGACCCGCCCAGCGATGATGGGGATCAGAATGACAAACAGCGAAGATGCTTCTGGTGGTTCAGGGGGTTCTCTGAGGCGTGCGGCATGACTCAGTGCAGTCACAGGAGATTCTTGGGTTTACTGCAGATTGGTCTACTGCAAGGACACGATGCAGCGGGCAATCTATCCGGGCGTCGAGGGGCCGACTTGTATGGGAATCTCACCACCGGTGTCAGCGAAGGTCGAAAACTGAGCCGCTCGGCGCCGGCGGAGTCACTTTCGCGTCAATATCGACCTTTTCTGACCGCCTCTCGGCAAACCTCCACAGATTTGTCATTTTCCGAAGTCGCCTGCACAAACTCTGGCCGACGCAGGCAGATACTGACAGTCGGCCCATTTCCTGGAGCTGAGGCGGCTCTGGATGAACCATTCGTCATAGGCAAATGGCCGGGGCAGCACTGCCAATGAAAGGAGAACTCGGTCCTGCATGATGGACTAGTTTGAACGGTTCAAACTTGGGTAACATCAGTGTTGCCGGGGGCAGCAGCCCCTGAGCTATTCCGGATTGGTCGAGGAGATCCACAGGCACGGCGACTACGAGCGGACGCACACGGACATCCTCGACGAGGTGCTCCGCCAAGTCCCCGACGCTGGCGTCGCCGTTCCCGCCAACACCGACCTGGCCCGCGCGAACCGCACGAGCGCGGGGCGCCTGCTAGCCCGACCACCATCGACAGAAGGCCTACCTGGATTGGCAGCCGGGCGTTGAATCGATTTGTGGCCGTCGCGCTGACAAGGATTCCGAACGTACTGACGAAGGCTGCAGGTAGGAAGACAAGTTCAGCCACCAATGGGGAGACGCACGAAACTGCCCTTCGTCGTCCTCTTGCTCGCACTGGGCACGTTCCTCGTGAACACCACAGACTTCGTCACCGCCTGACTGCGCCCAACAATCGCAGCCGAGGGCGGCGCAGAGTACTAGTTCTCACACCGCGATTGGGCGGGCCCAGAACCGTCGAAGAAGGCGGGCTGAGAACTCAGCCCGCCTTCTTCGTTAGGTTATAGGGGTTAGATCACGACGAACAGGAGCCAGGCCAGCAGGGGTGCTGCGACGATCATGGACATTCCCCAGATCATCATGCCGCGGAAGGTCTTTTCGCGTTTTTCTTCCTCGGTGTTGGCGACGACCAGCGCGCCGCCGGTCGAGAAGGGGCTGGAATCGACAGCCGTGGCGGCGATGCAGAGCGCGATCACGAAGCCCAGAACACCGACGGACCCTGTGATGAGCAGCGGGGCTGCCAGTGGGACGAGCACAACGAACATAGCGTTAGTGGACGCGAAGGCCGAAACGACGCCTGCGACGACCAGCATCATGAGCGCGGCAAGAAGGGGTGTGCCGATGCCCGCGACGGAGTTGGCCAGTTCTTTGATAACGCCGGCTGTTTCCAGCATGCTGATGTAGGTGACGATTCCGCCGATCAGGAGGATAACGTTCCAGCCGATGTGTCCGAGCGCCTCTTTGGAGTGCTTCGGATACAGGGCCGAAAGAATCACGGCGGCCGCGAGTGCGAGGAATCCGACGTCGAGCTTGAAGCCCAGAGCGCCCACGAGAATGCTGACCATGAGCGTCACTGTGACTATTTTCTGTCCCGTCCAAGTGGCGGTTTTCACGATGGTTCCGGTACCCCCGCCGAGGTAGGAGGTGGTGGCATCCGCGGTCTCGACCTCACGTCCGCGGCGCATCAGTTCGGGTCCTCCGAGCAGGATGAATGCCACGATGTTGATGACGACGTTGGCGATGAAGGTCCAGAGGAAGAGCTGACCGGGGTCAACTGAGACTCCGACCTTGTCCAGGACGCCTTCGACGATGTTGTAGTAGACGGCGATGGGGGAGAACCCGCCGGCGTTAGTGCCGTTGATGATGCACAGGCCCACCAATAGAGGGTTGATCCGGTAGCGCTGGGCGAACGCAAGGCCAACGGGGATGAGGATGGCGTTGGTGGCCGCCGATAGTGCGCCTGAGCCGGTGATGATGGCGGCGAGGATGAAGAAGACCCAGGGGACAAGGGCAACCCGTCCCCGCACGGCTCCCACAGCACCTCCGACGATTTGGTCGATGGTGCCGTTGGCCCGGGCCATGCCAAAGAGGTAGGTTACGCCCAAAAGGGTGATCAGGAGGCTGCCTGGGAATCCGGAGGCGATCTCAGATGCTGTCTGGCCGAAGTAAAGGACGCCCAGCAAGAACGCGACAACCAAGGCCACGGCGCCCATGTTGATATTGCGCCACATTGAGAGGCCGAAGATGAGGACAAGGCCGGAAACGGCCACGAGTTCTTGCATGGCTTAGTTGATCTCCACTTGGTATCGGAATGATGATGCCAGCCCGTAGGACTCGCGGTACTCGGCGACGTCGCCGGTGTGGGTGCGTGCGATGCGGTTAATTTTGACGAGCGGGTCCGCGGACTGGCAGTTCAGAAGCGCGGCCTGCCTAGTTGTTGCCTGGGTGACGGAGAGTTCCTCGGTTGCCGAACCGATGATCAGGCCGATCCGCTTTTCGTATTCCGGATAAAGCAGGCTGCCGAGCTCATTCAGGTCGACGTCCGCGATCGGCTGAAACTGCGGCAGCGGAACCCAGATGTCTTCAACCAGGAAGGGGGAGTCCTGCCACAAACGAAGGCGATGCAGGTGCAGGACCAGGGAACGTTCCTGAACGTTCAAAGCTGCGGCCACGTGGGCGGGCGCGTCCTGCGTGTTCCGTTCAAGAATGCGGCTGCCGGGAGTTTGTCCGGTCCCTCCGTGCATCCGGAAGAAACGGAACAGGGAGTGCTGGAATGTAGCCCGGCGAACATAGGTGCCACGGCCCTGGTGGCGTTCCAGGATCGCGTCAGCGGCGAGCTCTGCAAGGACGCGACGCAGCGTTCCCACTGAGATGCCGTACTCTTCAGCCAGCGCGGACTCGGGGGGCAAGGGTGTGGTGCTGGCCCATTCGTTGGCCCGGACGCGGCGGATCAGGTCATCTTTCACTCGGGCGTGCAGCGGCAGTCGCTGATCAGTCTGGGCTAAAGCCGGGGAGCTGGAAGCTTGTGTCATGCCTCACAGCCTAGAATGAATTCCTTTATAGGTCTAGTCCTATAAAGGTTTAGTTGTTTCAGTTATAGTGACTACATGCCTGGACTGCCCCCCGCCTCGATTGACACCCACGCGCACATTTTTGAGCCCGCACTTACCCCGGTGGCCGGTGCGCGGTACGTGCCGGATTATGCGGCCACCCTGGATCAGTACCTCGCTGTGATGACGGCCAATGGTGTGGACCGGGCTGTTCTGGTACAGCCGAGCTTCCTGGGATCAGATAACAGCTATCTCCTATCTGCCCTCGCAGCCGCGCCCGAAAGACTTCGGGGGGTCATCGTCGTCTCCGCCGGAGACGTCCGCTCCGAACTTTCCGACGAGAGAGTGGAAAGCCTGGACGGGGCAGGGATCCGGGGAGTCCGGCTGAATCTCATCGGCCAGCCACTTCCCGACCTCTTCTCTCTGGAATGGCAAGCCGCAGCTGCCGCGATGGCAAAGCATGGATGGCACTTGGAAATCCAGGCTTCCGGGCAGCAATGGCTCCATCTCGCTCCCGCCATTCGAACCTGGCCCGGAAAACTGGTCATAGACCACCTCGGACTTCCGCAACCGGAGTATCCCGAGTCCATCCAAACTGTCCTTGAGCTCGCCTCCCTCAAGCATGTCTGGGTCAAAGTCTCTGGCCCGTACCGGTCCTCTCGCCAGCAGGCCGAAATGATGTTCGCCGAGCTCTTGGAACGAGGCTGCGCAGACAGGCTCGTCTTCGGCAGTGACTGGCCGTTCACCCGGCACGAAGAACAAACATTCACGGAAGTTTTGGCGTGGGCGCAAGCTCTGGCGGGGGACGATCTTCTTCAGAGCATATTAACCACAAACCCTGCTTCCCTCCTTGACTGGCCTGCCATCCGATTACCAAGCCCCGGAGTCATCGACAGCGGCAAGTCCACTGACACAGAGGCTGCCTAAGACCCCTTGCCGGGCGGAACCCACCGCCCGGCAAGACCCCCGTCCCACTCAGCATAGGAAGGGACAGGAACCTTCTAGAAGTAAGTAAGGCGGTCCGCAGCCCTGGACAAATCACAGCAGCCGCTCATCAGCGGCGAACCACCGCTCAACGCCACACCCCACACCCCGGACGCCCGCCGCCACAAGGAGCCGTCACGTGCCAGCTCCAATGTGTCTCACCATTGCCCGGGTCCCTCGACGGGTCTCTCAGGGTTTCGTAAAAACGCTCTTCCGACTATTCGTGGTCCTCAACGCGCCACTCATCGAACCAGTCGATGACGGGGTACTCTCCGTCAAAGCAGATGGGAACCAGACGTAGTTGGCGATAGCTGCCTGCACCGCCGTCAGCGTCAACCGCAGGAAGTAGCTGACGAATTGGATCGAACACCTGCTCGAGAGCGAGGGAATTCAGAGCGGTTCGCAATCTGGCACAAAGAATGAACTGCCGTGCCCGGAGGGGCGTGTTCTCTGGACGGTCCGACGAATTGGGCAAAAAGAAGGTGTGGACAGTGTCCACACCCTGACCGTCGGACCGGGTCGTACATCGGCCGGACTGGGCCGGATTGGCGATGTTTTCTGGAGTTCCCAGTGTTTGCAAGGCCTGGAGTCCGGTTCGACCCACCTCGGGCACGTGTTTTCCCTGGTCAGGGGCTTGTGGCCCTCTGAGTGTGCACAAATGTTCACGCAAACGGCCCCCTTTGGGGGCCTTTTTTGGTGGCAGTTGCTGTTGCCGGATTCCTCCTTCTTGAAGTGCGGCGGCCGGGTTGGGGCTATTTACTTTTCATGGTTTGCTCTGGCCTCCACGACATAAATTTTGTGGATTTGGAGCGAGATGTCCAGTGATACCGCTAAGTAACTGGGTCGTCACATCCATTCATTGCCTGTGTGCTGGATGACTACATGACTGAATGGTGAGGCGCCGACGTGGTCTCACTGGAGGGGCGCTGCCAGGTACGCGAGCCGGCGCGAGCACGAGCGCGCGACCCCGAGGCTCCTCCGCAAGCCGATAAGAAGCCTTTCGTCAACTCGCGGGCAGTACTCCCCGTGCCCTTAGTGGCTAGAGGTCTTCCTTGTAATGCGTAAATCTCCCCGGTAGTAGGTTTAGCTACAAAACGAGGCCCAGGGCATGCCTGGCCATATCGGCCGATACCTGGCATCAGCGGTCGCTCGACGGATGACCAGCACAGCAGCTTCCAGCCGCAAGCTCGCCCGTAGAATTGCTGGCATGATAACTCTCAGTCAAGCGGGCGCTATGGCTTTGGCCTGTGTGGTGCTCATTGCGGTGCCCGGTCCCAGTGTGATGTTCGTCGTTGGCCGGGCGATGAGCTACGGACGCGCGAACGCTTTGGCCAGTGTCATTGGCAACGCCGTTGGTTGCTACCTCGTTGGGGTTACCGTCGCTCTTGGGCTCGGACCGCTTCTTGAACGTTCCGAGGTACTGTTTCAGGCCATCAAGTGGGCAGGCATCGCCTATTTGCTGTGGCTTGGGATTCAGGCCATCCGGCATGCCCGTCCGGTGTCGGCAACCGCGGGCACCGGACCGTTGGTTGAGTCGCCGTGGGCGGCCATTCGTACGGGCACGATCGTCGGGCTCACCAATCCCAAGAGCTTCGTGTTGTTCACCGCCGTCGTACCTCAATTTATCGATCCCGCCGCGGGCAACGCATCCGCCCAGATTCTGCTTCTTGGCATCGTTCCCCTGGTGATCGGGCTCCTGACGGACACGACCTGGGCGTTGGCTGCCGGGCGTGCCCGCATCTGGCTGGCGGGATCCCCGGGACGAATGACCACGATCGGGCGCATGGGCGGACTGTCAATCATTGGAGTCGGAGTTTCTGTCGCCGTTTCAGGTAACCGACACTGAAAGCATCGATGCGTCCGGCTTGTTAGGCGAAACCGTCCCCTTCAGCCTGCGGTTTGTCGGGAGATGGCGCGGGCGCTGGCAGGCAATCTGTGCTTGGGCCAGAGCGGTTGTGACTGGGAGTTGCACTCGTGCTCCCGGCGGCTTGGTCGGCCGGCTCGGTCAGCAGGACTAAGCGAGAAGACCGAAATTCCATCCCTTTACCGCGCTCCCCGCCCATTTTCGAACGCCGATAACGGGGATATGTAGCGTGGTAGCCTCCGTGTGACGCTGCTCCGTAGCGGAGTTCTGCGACAAATGTGCCACGGCCTGTGGCACATTTGCCGATCGGTAGGGTTGAGGCATGACGTCTTCAGAAATCGACCTGCCGGCAGACTACGCGGACCTGCTGGAGGCCCTGAAGACCCGGGTCGCAGACGCCAGGGTCCAGGGTCGATTCTGGACAAAGCCGCCACACCGGAGGGGCGGGACTGGTATGCCGCGGCGGCCGTCCAGTATGGGCGGTCCCGGAACGGGCTGCTGAACATGATGATGAACCATTCGGTTGCTCGAAAGGCTCCCGACCCAGGAGGACAGAGACTGGTACGTGTCTGCCGCTGTGGAGTCCGGTCTTGACCGGCGGGCATCACCCGGCCCACTGGGCCGAGGCTACGGCGGCCATCAACGCTGAGTCTCCTATCCGCAACGAGCCCACGCGGTGTACAACCCAGATGCTCACATGGTCGTATTTTATCGCAACTTCTTCGGCTACCTCGGCGATGATTCGACCTGCGTGAGGCTGTGCCGAGTAGTGCAGCGCGACACAGCCAGCCCTCTTTCGTGGTTGGCAAAGACATCGACACCCCACAGCAGCTGTGCCTACTGGACTGACCCAGCCGTCAGCAGCCGGTCGACATCAGCGAACCCGGCGGACGGCGAAAAGGTCCAGCGCACACGCCGCCGAGCGCTTCACCGACCCAGCATAGGGGTCAGCATGCCCATTGCAGCCCCAGAGACTTACTCCGAGATGATCGACCGCGCAAAGGCGGGCGGCTTCGCATTCCTACCGTTAACGTCACGTTCTCGCAGACACTGAACGCTGCGCTGCGCGGCTTCGCCGACGCTGAGTCCGACGACATCATCCAGGTTTCCACCGGCGGTGCTGCGTTTTGGTCCGGCGCCTCCACCAGGGACATGGTAGCCGGTTCGCTGGGCTTCGCAGCTTTCGCCCGCGAAGTGGCCAAGAACTGCGGTATGAACATCGCGCTGCATACCGAGTGACTAGCGCGTCGGGCAGCTTTCATCTCTTCATGCCAGGTGAGGGGTTTATGCCACCAGGTTGTCAGCTGCGGTGTCCATGTGTTCGAGGATGGTTTTGCGGGCCAGGACGGAGTCGCCGGTTTCGATGGCGGCAACGATGTCGCGGTGGCGGTTGACGCTCATGTTCTTCACGCCCTTTTCCCTGCCGGCGAACATGATGGACATCCGGATGGATCCTTCGAGTGAGGTCCAGGAGTGAAGGAGGGTTTCGTTGCGGGTCAGCCGGCAGAGAGTCCGGTGGAATTCCATGTCGGATTCAATCCGTTCCTCCAACGAGTTGTCCTGAGCCGCCTCCATATCATCAATTTTGTGGTGAAGGGACTCGATAACGTGAACGCGATCGGGAAGCTCGCACAATGTCCTGGCGGCGAGTGATTCAAGGGCTGCCCGTACTGCGAAGATGTCGCGGATTTCCTTCGTGTCCAGATGCCGGACCGAGAGCCGGCCGCGGGACCCGGCGGAGAGCAGGCCTTCCTGTTCCAGCTGGCGCAGTGCTTCGCGGAGCGTGCCCCGGCTGATCTGCAGCATTTCCGACAGTTCGGTCTCCACCAGATGCCGCCCGGGTTCGAGTTCACCGCTGGTAATTGCGGTCCGCAATGCGGAAAGGGCCTGTTCGCGTAGGCTTTTCTTTTCCAGTCCCAGTAGTGGGGCTGTCAGTCCTGCCATGGCTTCCGTCCTCAATGTCATAAGTCGACTGTTTACAGTGGTGTTCCGATACTACTACGGCAGGAAGCACGGCACCGGCGGGGACCGGTGCCGTGCTTTCTGTTGTGCTGCAAGGGGATTAGCCGAGTTCGGCGAGGACCGTGGCGACGATGCGGTCCACGGCCAGGCCGTAACGTTCGTGGAGGGTGGGCAGGGCGCCGGCGTCGAGGAACTGGTCCGGCAGCGCCACGGGAACTACGCGTTTGCCCAAGCCGGCGGTGACGACGGCGGAGGCGACCGTTTCGAACAGGCCGCCGATGACGGAGTGGTTCTCCAGGGTCACGGCCAGCCGGTCGGTGTTGATTTCTGCCAGTACCGTTGCGGCGTCGAACGGTTTGATGGTGGGGGTGTGGACGACGGCGACGTCCACGTTGTGTGCCGCCAATACCTTGGCTGCCTGCAGGGCACGCATGGTCATGAGGCCGCTGGAGATGAAGACAACGTCGTTGCCGCCGCGCAGCACCTTGGCCTTGCCGAGTTCGAAGGTGTAGTCGTATTCGTCGAGCACGGTGGGGACGTTGCCGCGGAGCAGCCGCAGGTAGGTGGGTCCGTCGCTGGCGGCGAGCTGGGACACCGCCTGTTCGAGGTCGATGGAGTCGCACGGGTCAACGATGGTCAGGTTGGGCATGCCGCGGAAGATCGCCATGTCCTCGGTGGCCTGGTGGCTGGGTCCGTAGCCGGTGGTCAGGCCTGGCAGTCCGCCCACGATGTTGACGTTCAGGTTCGGCTCGGCGGCGTCCAAGCACAGGAAGTCGTAGGCACGCCGGGCGGCGAACACCGAGTAGGTGGACGCGAAGGGCACCAGCCCGGTCTCGGCCAGGCCTGCCGCGGCGCCGAAGAGCAGCTGCTCAGCCATGCCCATCTGGAAGAACCGCTCCGGGAAGGCCTTGGCGAAGATGTGCATGTCGGTGTACTTGCCAAGGTCTGCGGTGAGCCCGACGATTTTGTCGTTTTCCTGCGCGGCCTTCACCAGGGCGTGCCCGAACGGGGCGGATGCGGTCTTTTGGCCGGGATCGGCGAAGGACGCGATCATCGCCGAGGTCTTGAGCTTCGGCTTCGGTGCGGCCACGGCCGCCGTCGTTGTTGTGGTGCTCATGCTAAGCGGTCCCTTCGTATCCTGCGGTCAGCTGCTCGCGGCAGGTCTGCCATTCGTGTTCCTCGATGCGCATGAAGTGCGCCTTCTCCCGTTGTTCGAGCAGCGGTACGCCGCGGCCCACCTGGGTGTCGCACAGGATCACGGAGGGATGTCCGACGGCGGCGGCTTGGGCGGCTGCGTTGTCGAACGCTGCCAGCAGCGCGCCGACGTCGTTCCCGTCCACCCGCTGGGTGTACCAGCCGAACGATTCCCACTTGTCGGTGACCGGCTCGGTGCGGAGCACCGTGTCCGTTTTTCCGTCGGCCTGCAGGGCGTTGATGTCCACCATCGCGGTCAGGTTGCCCAGCTGGTGATGGTGCGCGCCCATGGCTGCCTCCCACGTGGAGCCCTCATCCAGTTCGCCGTCAGAAAGGAAGTTATAGACACGGGCGTTGGAGCCCTGGTAGCGGAGGCCCAGGGCCATGCCGACGGCGATGGGCAGGCCGTGCCCGAGGGAGCCGCCGGAGATCTCCATGCCGGGCGTATAGGTGGACATCCCGGACATCGGGAGCCGCGAATCATCAGAACCGTACGTCTCCAGTTCCTCAACCGGGACGATCCCGGCCTCGGCCAGGGCCGCGTAGTGGCCGATGGCGTAATGCCCGGTGGAGAGCAGAAACCGGTCCCGCGCTTCCCAGTGCGGATCCTCGGCGCGGAAGCGGAGCTGGTCGCCGTAGACGGTGGCGAGCATGTCAGCTGCACCAAGGGCCTGGCCCACGTAGCCCTGCCCCTGGACCTCGCCCATGTTCAGGGCGTGGTGCCGAATACGGTACGCCGCGGCGCTGATCTTTTCGACCCGCTCCTTCATCACCTCGTTTTGGGCTGCGCGGTCCTGGACGGCTTCTACTGACATAACTGACTCCATATTGGTTTCGTGTGTGGCGGTCATTTAGACGCTCACCGTGTTGGGTGTGCTTTTAGTGGCCTCATCTGCCAGCTCGCGTTCGCGCTTGCCCCAGGTTTCCCGGGTGGCAACGGCGGCCCAGAGGCCGATCAGGGCGTAGAAGCTGAAGAGGAGGGCGGGGCCCATCCAGCCAAGGCTTACGAAGAGCAGGGTGGTGATAAAGGGGGTGAAGCCGGAGACCATGGCGGAGATCTGGTAGGCCAGCGAGGCCCCGGAGGAGCGGGTCTTGGCCTGGAACAGTTCGGGGAACCAAGCGCCCTGGGCGCCGGCGAGGGAGTTCTGGCAGACGGCGTAGGAGATGGCGACGGTGGCGATGATGGCGATAAACATTCCGGTGTTCACCAGCAGGAACATTGGGATGCCGAACAGCAAGGCAAAGGCCGTAGACCAGATATACAGGGGCCGTCGGCCGATCCTGTCGGTCAGGCGGGCCCAGGCCTGGGTGGCGAAAATACCGATGGCGGAGGCGATGCAGAGGGCTACGAGGGTCTGGGTCTTGTCAGCTAGATGCTGGGTGTGGAGGTAGGAAATCATGTAGGTGATGGACACTGCGTAGCCGGCGGTCTCCGCGATGCGCAGGCCAATTCCCTTGACGATGTTGCGCCAGTCGGTCTTGATGACCTCGACGATGGGGGATTTGACGATGGCGCCGCTTTCCTTGACTTCGTCGAAGACCGGGGACTCGGGGACTTTGGCGCGGATGATCAGGCCGACGGCGACGAGGACGATGCTGGCCAGGAAGGGAACGCGCCAGGCAAGTTCGCCGCCGAGGTTCACGCTGACGAGGAAGACGAGGTTTGCCAGGAGCAGGCCAACGGGGAAGCCGGCCTGGACGATGCCGGTGTACTTGCCCTTGGACTTCCAGGGCGCGTGCTCGTAGCTCATCAGGATGGCGCCCCCCCACTCCGCACCGAAGGCCAGGCCCTGGACCACCCGGACGAAGACCAGCAGGGCTGGAGCGAGCAGGCCAACCTGTTCGTAGGTGGGGAGCAGGCCGATCATGAACGTTGCCACGCCCATAAGGATCAAGGAGGCCACGAGGACGGGCTTGCGGCCCACCTTGTCGCCGAGGTGCCCGCCGATGATGCCACCGATCGGGCGGGCTGCGAAGCCGACGCCCAAGGTGGCGAAAGCTGCGAGAGTGCCGGTGACGGGATCGCCGGTGGGGAAGAATGCCGTACCGAAGTACAGCGCCGCCGCGGTGCCAAAGCCAATGAAGTCGTACGTCTCAATGACAGCGCCGACGCCGGATCCGACGGCCACCCGCCTTGCGTCCTTGGTGCCGTGCACCGGACCCCTCATGCTGAGAGCTTCTTTGCTCATTATCTGAATCCCTTTCAAGAGTGAACGGCACTTCCGCACCGACACTGTCGACGGTTAACACTTGATGGAAATAGTGTGACCCGGGTCATCCGTAATGTCAACAGTCAATGTTGGAGGTTGACTGTTAACACTAATTAGATCTACAGTGATTCACATCACCTGCCATGGGGGATCAACGCTGATTTCCAGTAAAACTCGTTGATCAGTCCCTCTTGTGGCCTTTGTAGCAACCCTTAGTACCAGTAATCAAGGAGCATCATGACCGCCATCCAGCGCACCGCCGTCCTTACCGGAGCAACCTCGGAACGGGGCATCGGCGTCACCACCGCCCGCCGTTACGCCAACCTCGGGTGGGCCGTAGTGATCCTGGACCTCGACGGCGAGAAGTCAGCCAAGGTCGCCGCGGACATCGGCAACGAATTCAACGTCCCCGCCTTCGGCCACGAGATCGACGTCGCCAACGAAGCCTCCGTCACGGCAGCCCAGTCCGCCGTCGCTGCCGAGGTCACCGCCGGCAACTTGCCGCCAGTCGGGGCCCTGGCAAACATCGCCGGCATCACCTCCCCGGTGCCGTTCCTGGAAACCACCCTCGAGCTCTGGCACAAGGTCATGGACGTCAACGCCACCGGCACCTACCTGGTCACCAAGGCGTTCCTGCCGGACATGATCGCCAGCGGCTGGGGCCGGATCGTGAACATGTCCTCCGTGTCCGCCCAGCGCGGCGGCGGCGTCTTCGGCAAGGTCCCCTACTCCGCCGCCAAGGCCGCCATCCTGGGCTTCACCAAAGCACTCGCACGCGAAATCGGCGCCACCGGCGTAACCGTCAACGCCATCACGCCGGGCGCCGTGGACACCAACATCCGCGTGGGTAGCACGGACGAGCAGGAAGCCGCCATCAACGCCGGCATCCCCCTGGGCCGCAACGCCACCACCGAAGAAGTAGCAGCCGTGATCACCTTCCTGTCCTCCGAGGACTCGGCCTACCTCACCGGCACCACCGTGGACATCAACGGCGGAAGCCACCTCCACTAACAGCCGCTGGGCGCGCATAGGAGAGCCGGCCATGCAAAGAGACCTCAACGATTCCTCGGATTTTGCGGGGAAGCCGTGGCTAATCACTGATACGTCAGATCGGCCAGTAAGTCAGAGCACCGATACCGTGTCTGGAGCAAGGTTGGCCGGCGATGCCGACGCGTACCGCTGTCACGAGTGGAGCCGCCTCATCGGTGTCCCGGTAGAGATTCTCAAGGATTTTTCAATCGTCCGCTCCGGGTTGGTAGATGACGCCATGCCTCATTCTTCAGCCCTGTGGCTGGCGCCCGACTGCAACCAAGGCCGGGCACTCTTCACTGCCGGGACAGGCAGGGCTTCCGGAAGGCGGAGCCCATCGGCGCGTAGCCGGGTTGCGCCGGGCCGAGGTTGCGGTGCTTGCCGACGTGAGCGTCGAGTACTACTACAAGCTCGAACGCGGCAACATCTCCGGGGCCTCGGAGGCCGTCCTGCACTCCATCGCCGGTGCGCTGCAGCTCGATGACGCCGAACGAGCGCACCTGTTCGACCTCGCGCGCGCCTCCAGTGCGCCGTTGGGCCAAGCCCAGGCGCCCTACGGCCAGGTCCGCCACAATTCGGCCGGGATTGCAGCGGGCCCTGGACGCGGTCACTGCCGGACCGGCATTCGTGCGTAACGGCAGGATGGACATCCTGGCCGTGAACCCGCTCGGCAAAGCGTTCTGGGCGGACGTGTTCGCCGCACCCGGATTGGGAAACCTGGCCCGGTTCACCTTCCTCGACCCTGAACGCGCCCGGATCTTCCACCCGGACTGGGAGGCAGCGGCCGACGTCGCGGTCGCGGGCATGCGCACCGAGGCCGGCCGGGACCCGCATAACAAGGATCTGCAGGACCTGATCGGGGAACTGTCCACGCGCAGCGACGCGTTCCGCGCCCGCTGGGGGGCCCACAACGTGCGCCGGCACGGAACCGGGGAAAAGGCCTTCCACCACACTGTCGTCGGGGACCTCACTCTTACCTACGAAGGCCTCGAACTCACCACGGAACCGGATTTGTCCTTCCTCATCTACACAGCAGAGCCAGGCTCGCCTCCGAAGAACGCCTGCGGCTTCTCGCCAGCTGGGCCGCCAGCCACGAAAAGGAAACCGCAACCGCAACCGCGACTGAGACGGGCCTGGGCGAAACAAATCGGAGCACTCCCTGAACATCGAACCCAAACCATCAACGACCAAAGGCTCCCCGGACT
This sequence comes from Arthrobacter sp. ISL-69, assembly GCF_018613775.1. Classification (NCBI taxonomy): domain Bacteria; kingdom Bacillati; phylum Actinomycetota; class Actinomycetes; order Micrococcales; family Micrococcaceae; genus Arthrobacter; species Arthrobacter sp. ISL-69. Next base: position 24,547 of record NZ_JAGGPO010000049.1, on the reverse strand, counting down.
GGTTCACCGGGGGGACGTCTGAGTGGACCCGATTGCCGTGCCCAAGGACGATGATCAGCGGCATCTGCTTTGCGTATAGAGACTCGCTCTTCGCGTGAAGGCCGAGAATGGGAGGGATTTTTCCTAGGCAGGAAGCCACACCTCCCGGCTGCTGGTGGCGGCCGTTCGCGCGGAAGACGTCTTAGTGGAAGAAACTTTCACGTCGAATTCGTCGCTGCCCTGAGCCGCGCAGGTCCCCTTCAATGGCCTAACAGAGACTCTGTTACCTTCGAACCGAACCTGTTGCGACGATGGTTGGAAACCGCCCAATAGCCGGCCCTTCTTGTTTCACCGACACCGCTGCGCGATGCCGTGAACTGCCGGATCAGCCCGGGACATTCCGGGGATCATTGCCGTAGCGGTTCTTGGAGCCGATCTTCCCGTCCTGGTTCTTGATGACGTGCTCCACCTTGTCGGCCTGGGCAGCGTCCCGACCTGCAGCGTCTGCCTCATCCTTGGTGCCGTAGTCAGCACCGAAAGCACGGCCAGTGCCCGCATTATCCAACGGAGACTGCCTGAACGCGTGACTACGACCAAAAGAGAGTTGATACTGGTGAGGCCAATCCCACCCCGGTCGGGAATCGAGTACTACAGTGGATGCATGGCTGCCAGCCGCAATCCGTTCGACGAGCTGCGCGAAACCATCGGCCATCTGGCCGATCAGCTCAAGCTGCCCGGTTCGGAGCGCGTCGACGACCTGGTCGGCGATCTCATCGGTGCGAGGCCTGGGCCGGCCCGGCCGCTGGCCGAGGTGCAGGCCGAGCTCGACGCTCTGGTCGGACTGGAGACCGTGAAGGAACAGGTGCGGGCCCTCGTCGCGCTGCTCCAGGTCCAGGCCCGCCGTAAGACGCACGGCCTGCCTGAGGTGGCCACATCACAGCATCTGGTGTTCCTCGGAAACCCGGGCACGGGCAAGACCACCGTGGCGCGGCTCCTGGCCGAGATGTACCGCGCGGTCGGTCTGCTGCAGAAAGGCCACCTGGTCGAGGTCGACCGTTCGGGCCTGGTGGGGCAGTACGTCGGCGCGACCGCCATCAAGACGGACCGGGTGATCCGGCGTGCGCTGGACGGCGTCCTGTTCATCGACGAGGCCTACGCGCTGGCCCCGGAGGACGGCCGGATGGACTTCGGCCCCGAGGCGATCGAGGTCCTGCTCAAGCGGATGGAGGACCACCGCCACCGCCTGGTCGTGATCGTGGCCGGGTACCCGCGGCTGATGGAGTCCTTCCTGCTCTCGAACCCCGGACTGCGCTCCCGGTTCGCCCGCGAGATCACGTTCCCCGACTACTCCGTCGACGCACTCCAGACGATCTTCCACCAGATGCTGGCCCAGCACGAGTACACGTTGGAGCCGGGTGCGGACCAGATGCTGCGCCGCATCCTCACCGGGCTCCACGCGGGCGAGGACTCCGGTAACGCACGGTTCGCCCGCACGCTGTTCGAGCAGGCGCTCAACCGCCAGGCGCTGCGGCTGTCGCTCGACGAGGAACGAAGTCTCGACGCGCTCGATCGTGAGGCCGTCATGACGCTCACCGCGGACGACATCGTCGAGGCCGCGCTGGCCTTGGGCGAGGAGCCGGAGCCGGAACCGACGCCGGAACCGGAGCAGTCACGCTGGTGGCGCTGGCTGGTCTGACCGGATCTGCGGCGGCTGTCAGGCGAATGCCCGTCCCGCCCCCGAGCGGGAAAAAGTGTCATTTTCAGCTACCTGTCAGTTTCAGAAGTCGTCTGCACTGGATCCCGCGGAAGCAAGGGGCGAGTGCAGGGGACTGTTGACATCGGGTTGTCAGAAGTCCCGTGCACCAAACCCGCGCTAAGCGCTGGCTGCCGCGGTGGTGGTTGCTGGGACCCAGCGGTACAGCGCTGGTACTGAGACGCCGAGGCTGGCGGCTACTTCTTTTTGGTGGAGTCCCTTGGCTGAGCAGTTTCCGCGAGGAGCGGATCTTGACGTCAGTCATGATTCGTTTGCGGCCACCGACCCTGCCCTGAAAGCAGCGGTGCCCGCCTGGTCAGCAATGAAAACGACTACATGTACGGACGACCCGACGGGCATCCGCTGACGGAAGACCGCGCTAACAACGCCCACACCAAATAAGGGCAGCTCAGGGCGGCCAGGATGTCGCAAGAGCTCCTCGCGGCTCACCGCCGGCCGCGTCCAGGTCGCCATCGGCCGCGCTTCGGACTGCTTCGGCCCCCGCGGACGTGCGCAATCCAACCCCGGCGACCGGGTCTTCCCCGCAGCCCTTGCCGGAAAACCCGCCATTGTGCTCGGCGACCGGGACCAGCCCCACACCTACACCCACATCCCTGACATTGGCGGACCGCCACGAGCGGGGTCAGGAGTGGTCCAGCATGGTGGGTGGGTGGCCGTGCCGGAACATCAGATCCTCGCTAGTCTGCCCCGTCGCAGCTTGATGTGTTTCTGCAGTTTCCCGGGAAACTGGCAGAGAGACGACCTTAGATCCGGCCGAATCGTCCCATCGCTTGCCTTTGCCTAATGCCATTTCAAGTGAATACGGAATCAGGACTGAAAGCAGATAAGCGTCCGGTCCGGATTCTGTTTGTTTGCATTATGACGCGCAAGGCCGCTCTGTTTAAACGGACACACTTAGGGCAGTGATTCTTGGCAGAACTTCGTTAGTGTGCAGCTGCATGTCGCGCCAACACGTCAGCCTGGAGCCGGCCTCGGGTGCTGACAGGAAAGCCGTTCTCCAACGCCCATGCGCGGACGGCCTTGGTGTCGTTACTGCCGGGCGCCCCGGACCGCCGTGCCGACCTGGGCCGCCCGGCCGATCGGCGTGCAACGGATACGTATTTGTTCATTGCCGCACGTAGTTCATTGGCGTTGGAATCATTGAGATCAATCTCATATTCAGCGCCGTCGAGAGAGAAAGTGATCGTCTCACTCGCTTCCGAACCGTCGAGATCATCTTCAAGTGTTGTTATTACTCGTTTTGCCATGCCGAATAGGCTATCACTCATGGCTGAGAAGAAATCGGGCATCGTGGTTGCTTATTCGGTGAATTGTTTTCACTAATTGTCACTATTCGATGTGATGGTCAAGCAAGTCGTGCCCACCAGGCGGATAGCTGGTCTGCGCGCACAGTGGCAGGTCCTTTGTCGCCCACCCCACAACGCCGCTGCGCCTACGGCGGTGTGCTGACGCACGTTATGCACGCAAACATGGATGCCGCGAGAGAAGTGCGCCGCAAAGGAGTGTCTGGCCCGGGACCAGTACGCCGGCCACGCCGAGCGTCCCTAGAAAGGTGAGGTTCAGCGCGAGTGTGTTCTGATCACCCATGACCGGCTGCCGTTTGGTCATGGGGTGGGACGGGAACAGCCCTTGGACGGTGGCATGGTCCTGGTGCACGAGCGGCGTGAGGCAGGGCAACAAGGCTTTATCCGTTCGACGACGGTGCCGGGCTGAGGCGCTGTAGTCACCAGAAATGTTAGGGGTCCGGTTTGGCGGTCGCGGTCATGCGGGCAGTTCGACTTGGAAGCCGCAGCCGCAGCGGAGAACACGGGTGGCGAGGTAGACGCTCAGCGTGGTGTCCGGGTTCTTGTCGCTGTACGTGTCGGCGCGGAGGTTACGGAGGTCGGAGCCGACGCGTGTCATGGGCTGGCCACAGTGAATGTAGTGGTCGCCGAAGACGAGGACGTCCGGTGTCTTCCCGGGGCGGTTGAGTATCCGGGCGACGTCCGTCACAAGGGCTGGATGTGTCCGGGGGAGCCGGCAGCGTGAACAGCTGTACGTTACTTCCACCAGATCTTTTGAGGATGCCGGGAGCGAGTCGATGGACCTGATGACCAGGCCGGTATCGGTCAGGCATCCGGGGCAGCACAACGGTAGCGGGTGCGGCAGGGGAGTGCTTCCCGGGCTGCGGCCGCTGGAACTGACAGTCATCTTCAGGCCACGGCCGGAGAGCTGGAGGTGAGGTAGCCGGCGGCGGGTCCGGTCATCCGCGGGAGGCTGTGCCGGACACCGACCCCGTAGCGTCGTAAACCGGCACGGAACTCCGTATGCAGGCCCTGCAAAAGGCACCGGCCCACGCCGGGTCCGTAGAAGCAGTTGGTGCCCGGGGTGTCCGTACCGTGTGCAGAGATCGTGGCGTCGTCAAGGAAAAGCTGGAAGTGCCTGGTCATTCTAGGCTCGTTTCAACGTCTGCGTCAGCGCCGCCGTACGGCAACAGCAGCTACACTCCCGGCCGCGCAGAATGACCGAAAGGGACGGGGATTCGAACAACCTCCCCGATTCTCACTCGAATGTACGCCCGGTCCACCCGGCTGTCTACAGGCAGGGGCGCCGGTGACCCCGCGCCGGTCCCGCCGCGGGCGGAGGGCTGGAGGGCCAACATGACGCCTTTCCCGCCTCATGCCGAAGGTATCGACTTTTTGTGGCGTGCCGGGATGCCTCCCGCTGTCTAACCTCCGGCCGATCGATACTATTGCTAAGTAGGCTTATGATTAATGCTGACGGCAGACGATGCTGGAACTTGCGGGACCATCGGGTGAGGCGGTGGTTGCTTCGATTTCAGCGTGTCGACTGCTTGATTCGGTGTTTAGAGTGTCGCAGCGCACCGGGAGGAGCGGTCATGGTGGCGGAATCGCCGAGCACTATCAGGTATGAATTGGTTGGCGGACGTTATCGGCTCGGTGAGGTGATCGGTCGTGGCGGTATGTCGTCCGTCTACTGCGCGCGGGATGAGAATCTGGGCCGAGACGTGGCCCTGAAGCTGTTCGCACCCCAGGCACCCGACGCGGAGGAGCTCAAACGCCAGGAAGCTGAAATCCGGCTGCTGGCGACACTGAATCATCCCGGCCTCGTGACGCTTTTCGATGCCGGCATCGATACGCGCGTTCCCGAGGAGCCCCGTCCCTTCCTGACCATGGAACTGGTCGAGGGACAGGATCTGCGGACCCGGATCAGGCACAGCACGGTCTCGTTGGACCAACTGGCCGTGATCGGAGCCGGGATCGCGGACGCGTTGGCCTATGTCCACAGCCTCGGCATCATCCACCGCGACGTCAAACCTGCCAATGTTCTGCTGGTGCAGGTACGCGCGGGGGAGCCGGTAAGGGCCAAGCTCACAGACTTCGGGATTGCCAGGATCGCTGACGGGACACGCCTGACAGCCACCGGTGCCATGGTGGGGACCGCGGCGTACCTGAGCCCGGAACAGGCCATGGGCTCCCCGCTGACCCCGGCCACCGACGTCTATTCACTGGGGCTGGTCCTGCTCGAGTGTGTCAAGCAGACCATGGAGTACCCCGGCAGTGCGGTGGAATCCGCGGTGGCCAGGCTGTACCGCGCTCCAGAAATTCCGGAGGACCTTCCGGCCGCGTGGGCGGACCTGATCAGGTCCATGACGTCCATCGACCCGCTGGAACGACCGGCATCTGCGGATGTTGAGGTAGCACTGCGGCAGGCCCTTGTCTCCCCGGTATCGGCTCCGGGCGAACTCGCACCGGAAGCCATGCAAGGACTCCCGGCCATGCCCGTCAGCCCGCCCTCCATCACAGCCGGGCCGCCCGTGGCGGATCTGTCCACCGCAAAGCCGGCCTACGAAGATCCCAACACTGAGGAATCCACGAATTACGCCGTTCAGCCACGGCTGATAAGCACAAGCGGACAGCTCAGTAGGCTCCCGGAAATGCGCAGGACACCGCCGCGTCCATCCCGCGCCCGACGCCGCAGCAGGCGGCTCGCATTGGTGGTCATCCTGATCCTTCTTGCCCTGGCGGGCTGGGCTGCGGCACTAATGGCGAGTCAGTCCCCGCAGTTGACCTCCGACGTCGTGCCTTACCCCACAGTCACCGGCACACTGGGTGGGCACCTCCAGGAGCTTCAGAAGAGCGTGGAACCATGACACTTTTACGCTCCACGGGCAGGCTCTCCCGGGCCCGGGGATTGTTCCAGGTAGCCACCGCGCTGGCGCTGGCGGTGTCGCTGGCCGGCTGTGGTCCGGCCGAGACCGGCCTGCAGCGCGATGCCGCCCGCCAGCTCCAGGAACGGGTCCTGGGCGTGAGCCAGGCCGCCGCCGCCAACGATCACATAACGGCGCTCCAGGCGCTGGACAGTCTGGAGGCGGAGCTGGCGTTAGCCTCCAGCGATGGCCGCGTTTCCGAGGAGCGACGCCAGAGGATCCTGACCATCATTACCGCTGTCCGGGCCGATCTGAGAGTGGCCATTGAAGCCGCTGCGACCGCGGCGGCGGCGAAATCAGCCGGGGAAGAAGCGGCTTCCGCCGAGGCGGAGAAGGCCAAGGCAGAGGCGGAAGCCGCGGGGAAAACCGCCCAGGAAAGCCGTGCGCCCGCTCCTTTGCCGGCTCAGGGTCCCCGCGTCGGAGCAGGGAAAAAGCACCGAGGAAAAGAGCAGTGAGGGAAAAGGCAGCGAGGGTAAAGGCAAAGGCAAGAACGGCTGACGTGGCCCGCGGATGCCGGCAACACCAGAGTCCTGGTGCGATTCACCTGGACGCCTACGGCACCGGCATCCGGCATCACGGGGGCGAACATTCTGGCCGACCTCGTTTGGTTCAACGATTTCATGGAATCCCTACCGACCCTCCCGTAAACGACCGGTACTCCCAGAACTGAGCGTCGGCTCCCTGCATTTTGTGCATCCCGACACACTTCACCGAGTGACGCTCAAGTGGCATCCCGGTCCGGACCGCCCGGCGCCCATGCGGTCAGGCGGTCGCAGGGTAGCTGGCGAGGATATAGTCTGCGACGGCCGGCCCGGTCATCCGCCGCCGGCTGCTGCCCAGATCGATGCCGCGGTCCTGCCTCGCGGATCGGAAGGTAATGTCTCCGACGGCGGTGATGCTGTGCAACAGGCGCCAGCTGGTGTACAGGTCGTAGAGACAGTCCGGCCCCAAGGGGTAGGCGTTTCATCCGGGACGGTGGCATCTAGAAGGAATCGGTCAAAGTTCGAGGTGGCCATTTCGGACTCTTTCCCGCGGGTGCATCAGTGTGCCGCCGTTCGGCTACAGCGGCTGTCTTTGCCGCCGTGCACCCGGCGGCCAAGGGTCCCCACCCACAGAGATGTGGGACTGTTACTAATCTCAAGAGATCAGGGCCCTGTCAGCGCTGGTCGAAAAGTGAGCCATTTCGTGGGCTTGGCGTCCAGTGGCTCAGGTTTCGACCGTCACCGACAGGCCCGCTGTCTAGAGACAGGCTGGACGTTCCCCGGGGACCCATGGCGTTCATCTCGGCTATGCCTTTGGCAGCCGGACCGGGCGGAGACCAAAAATTTCCGCTCAGGTACGGGTCTAAGTTGTCATCGTCAAAACCCGAGAGGGAGGGCAGAGAGATGAGCGGCCACGAACCAATTCCTTCCCTCCCGTTCCGACCCAGGAACCGGGTCGGTCACGGCTGGACGCGAACAATCTTCACTTCCGGGCAGACCCGCCCAACGCGGGGCGCTTCGGTAACGTCCATCTGGCCACAGGCCGCACCTGCACCTTGCCCGGGGAGGCACGGTGGACCTTGCCGGTTCATCCCGTCGGAGAACGCAGACGGCGTGGCCGGTCATTAGATCCGCGCGAGAGTTGGGGCCGCCGGGGGAGCATTGCCGGGGGCCGGCTGGGCGGGGAAAGGTGCCCGCACCTAACGGGTTCCTTCGGCGTGATCGGGAACTGGCTCCCCACCGACCGTCGGTCAAGGGGCTGGCATGGAGGCGGTCCGCGGCCCGCCGGCCCCGGCGGGCCGGCTGTCATGGCGTGGTGCCCTTCAGGTGCGGTGTCGAAGTGGGAGGATGGTCGCAGGGCGCGAGTCAGCGTGGAGGCCACATGAATCTGCGCGATTACTGATGCTGGATATATCCACCGTTTCCTTCGGCCGTACGTTCGTCCGCACACTGGGCTTCGCCTTTCTGATCTTTGTCGGCCAAGCCGTTTCCTTCATGATTTTGTTGGGCCTTGCCGCAGGGGCCCAGATGCTGGCGTGTGCGTTGCGGGCTCTGAGACCGTCCGGCAGGCGCAGATCCTCATAGTTTGTGCGTCCATAGACGCAAGGACCTTGGATTCAGCAGGCGCCGCGGGGCTACAAGCATTTTCCGGGGGAGGACCTGGGCTCCGGGGCGGAGGCGTTGTCCTCTTGCAGGCAAACCCTAAGGCGTAGCTCGGCAGGATGGCCGGCCCTCGGTCAACCGCCGTTTGACTGGAGCGCCGCCCATTAACGAGGGCGGTGGCTCTCGTTTGGTGCTGCCCACCATCTGTGTCGGGCGTTGCTGCGTCGCGGTACGGCGGTACTGTGAGACGCATGGAGATGCGCCTTGAAGTTGTGCCAGTACCTGTTGCCGATGTCGCCCGGTCGAAATCGTTCTATACCGAGAAACTGGGCTTTGTCCTCGACCACGACGTTGAGCACATCCCCGGGATGAGGGTCGTGCAACTGACTCCGCCTGGTTCGGCTGCATCCATCGTGATCGGCACCGGGATGACCGGTATGATCCCGGGCAGCCTCGAAGGGCTGCAGCTCGTCGTATCCGATCTGAGTGCTGTGCGCTCTGAGCTACTGCACCGCGGGGCCGACATCAGTGAAATCCAGGACATGGGCGGCGTGCTGTTCGCTTACTTCGCTGACCCGGATGGGAACCGCTGGGTTATCCAGGGAGCCACGCCCTCTGACGTCAGGGATGCACACCTGGATGCGCCTGCGTCCTAGGCGGCCCGTGGCCTAGCCAGAACGGAAACCCGACCCAGCGTGGGATTTGATTCCACCAGAGGAGGCTGAGCAAACAGGTCATTGTTCAGCCAGATCCCTGCTGTTCCCCGGTGACGGCGGGCACTCAGCTCGAGCATTCGGGAGTCACCGCTTGGCCATCACTAGGGTTTGAGTCAGTTCCCGACGACGAAGGCGCCACGATGCTGCGCAGAGTGTTCCAGGCGGAATCCAAGCCCGGCGCGGAGTGAGCGTGATCCCGGAATTTCATGATGGAACCGGGCCGCCAGCCCAGGCCCGCTTCGATTTTGTTGCGCACTTCATCCCCGGGCCACCGATAGCCCTTTTCAAAGAACCGGATCGTTGGCGCCCGCACGCCTATACGGGCGGCGAAGTCCTGCTGGGAGTGACCCAGCCGGAGACGATGTTCCCGGACGAGGGCTCCGATTACCTTCAATGCCTTGGCGTCGTTCATCTCCACGATCCCCCAGGTTGAATCCTTTTAGCCGGTCAGATTGCCGCAAACGCATTGAGTGCCCTCTATGGCGGACGGACAGAAGAGCTGCGGACCGCATTCGGGCTGCACCGTCCAGTTCACCAAGCACGCGGCTCAGTTCTTCATCGTAAACCGGATCCTTGCCAGATGCTAAGTATGCTGATTGAATCATGCACATGGCGTCATTGCGGCGCCGATGGTCCTTTCGGAAGGAAGTGCGTCATGGGATTTCTCGGATTTCTCCTGCTCGGCCTGATTGCGGGAGCCATCGCCAAAGCCATACTTCCAGGCAGGCAGGGCGGCGGCTGGCTGGTCACCCTGGTACTGGGCGTCGTGGGAGCGATCCTCGGCGGATGGATCGGCTCACTGATCTTCGGCGGCGGGCTCGGTGACTTCTTTGACCTCAGGACCTGGCTGCTGTCGATTCTGGGCGCAGTGATCGTGCTGGCAATCTTTGGGGCCGTGACCCGCAGGAGCCGCGTCTAAACCCGACGAGCCGGCAAGTCTCGCCGCCAGCATCGTTGATCCCCGGCGTCGGTGGAATCTTCCCATGGGATTAGGCCGGGCTTTTGGACCCGTCGTTACGCCCGACTTCGGCTATCGGCTTGCAGCCGGAACCACCGACTTATCCCGGTCCGCGGCGCCGTCCGCGGCCCGGAGCCGGCATGCCGGATACTGATTACTTCGGACATAGGATTTCTCTGTGCTCGAAAGGGCGTAACACTGGGCCATCTCGATCCCCGAGAAGGCCGACAACAGGCCCCTTTCATGGCGTGCGACGGAGAGTGCTTGGTCGGGGCTATTCCGGGGTTCACGATGAAGGCGTGAGTCGGAACGATTCCCCGGGAGCAAGAACTCGTATTCGTTCTGGGTTCACGACCGTGCCGTACAGGTCGGCCGGGTTGCCGTTGAAAGGCGGGAAATCGGGAGCGTCGACGGAGCCCCAGTGATGGAGTAGCAGGTCAGCGGCGGGGTAGGCGTTGGCCATTTCCACTGCGCCCTGCAGGCCGAAGTGCCATTCACTGTCGGAGAAGTCGAAGAGCAGCGCGTCGGGGGCCGGCATCGAACTCACGACCGAACCGGATTTGTCCTTCCTCATCTACACAGCGGAGCCGGGCTCGCCCTCCGAAGAGCGCCTCCGGCTTCTCGCCAGCTGGGCCGCCAGCCACGAGCAGGAAACCGGAACCGGCTCCACGGAGATGGGCCTGAGCGAAACAGATCGGAGCACTCCCTGAACATCGAACCCAAACCAGCAACGACCAAGGGCTCCCCGGATTGGTTCACCGGGGACGTCTGCGCGGACATGATTGCCGTGCCCAGGGAAGCCGATCAGCGCACGCTGGTCAGCCGCGTCCGCTGCACCCGGATCCCGTTCCGCGTGGCACTCCCACGCCCGCGGACAGGCGCTGCACATCACTGAAGGCGTTGCCCTGCTGGGCACCCGTGACGGAACCATCCTACGTTCCCTGCGAACGCAGCAGGATCGGCCCACGAGACGAGTTGCCCCGTCCTGTGTCGGGGCAACTCATCCGCTGAAAGGCGACGGCCCGCGAAGGCACCCATGAAAATCCAACGGGACCATCTATAATGGCCGCGCTGTCTCCGCTGAGCCCACGCGGCCGATGGATAACACCCAACGTACGGGCACGGTCGCAAGCGACACGAGGAGCTTTAGGCCTGACTGAAATCAGATCCCCTGCGCGAGGGGCCAAACCCGCCGGATCACCCGTGGCTGTGGAACCGTTCGGCACCAGCGCTCTCTCAGGCCAGGTTGGGGGAGCTGGCGAGAATGTAGTCGGTGGCGGCGGTCCCGGTCATGGCCAAACGGTTGTGCTTGGGGTTGATCCGGTGTTCTTTGAGTGCCGCCCAGAGTGATCGGGCCGGCTCGGGGTTGGCCTGATTTAGCAGGCACCAGCTGGTGTAGAGGCCGTACAACTCGTCTTTGCACAGACCGGCGTCGGTTTCCCTCCCGGTGGTGAGGGATTCGAGGAGGAACCGGTCAAAGTGGGTTGAGGTCATGTCAGTTCCCTTCCTGCCAGTTATCCGATGCCCCGGATCCGGGGCGATGTGGAATCCCGATGCCCTTTAGGGCTGGGGGCCGTAGATGAATTCCTTCGCGTGGCTGACGGCTTTTCTGAAGGCGTCATTGCGGAGGGAGATTTGCTCGTGAGTGTTTGCCTTGCCGCTTTCGGTGTAGGCGGTGAGCCCGGGCCGCAGCACCCAGATGTCCCCGTTCGGAGGGAGGTAGAAGACCCCGAAGGAACGGTGGCGCGGGTCTTCGGTCCAGATGGGGACTACGGCGAGGGCCGCACCGGTGTCGGGGTTGATCCATTGGGCCCGCGGCAGGGGCTGCTCGTGGACTTCGGGGTCCAGAAAGGCCGCAGTTCCCTTACCCCAGCGTTGTTCGAACCGTTCGAAGAATGCCGGCAACAGCTGGCTGTCGTACGGGCGCCAGGCGCTCATGAACTACTCCTTCCCGCGATGGGCGTCGGTGGACGGGCGCTCCGTCCCGCTGCGGGATGGTCCGGGAGCCGAGAGGAATCCGGACCATCCCTGCGCGAGGTATCTCCAGGTCAGGCGCTGATTTCCTGGCGCTGGTTCTTCTTCGTTTCGACCTGGATCCGGCGGGGTTTCGCCTTTTCGGCCATCGGGATCCGCAGCGTCAGCACTCCGGCGTCGTAACCGGCTTTCACCGCGTCGGCGTCGAGGGCGTCACCTAGGATGAGCTGGCGGCTGAAAACGCCGCGGGGACGCTCTGCGGCAATGAGCTCGGTGTTCTCGCCCGTCGGGCTTTTGCGTTCGGCCCTGACCGTCAGGACATTACGTTCGACGTCGATGTCCACCGAATCGACCTCCACTCCGGGCAGGTCGAAAGCAACAACGAATTCTTCCCCTTCCTGCCAGGCGTCCATCGGCATCGCGGCCGGCCTGGCCGTGGTGCCGAGGACCTGCTGGGTAAGCCGGTCGAGCTCACGGAACGGGTCGCTTCGCATCAACATGGTCTTCCTCACTCCTTACAGATCGTGTAGGACTCGAGTTTCACCAACCGGATTATCTGTTGTGGTTGAGATAGATTTTTTATAGCACCCGTGGGACACTGTTGCAAGAGGGTTGTTGGAGTTTTTGAGGAGGGTCCAATGGAGCCGGACATCGGCAACGCTTCGGGGGTTTACGCCATCTCCGTGGCGGCTGAACTGGTAGGGATGGGGCAGCAGAACCTACGCCTGTACGAGCGCAAGGGCCTGCTGGAGCCGGGTAGGACGCTTGGCGGAACCCGTCTATACAGCGAACAGGATCTGGCGACTCTGCGGCGGATCAGCACGCTCCTCCAAGACGGGCTGAACCTCGCCGGCATCCGGGCAGTCCTCGAACTGGAAGCCACCAACCGGCACCTGGAACGCGAACTCGCCGCAGCCAAGGCCCGGCGAAAGCACTCATCCCCTCCCTGAAGTCCGCCACGGAGGGAATTTCCCAAGCTTGCCGTTTGACCGCCACGATGACGGGCGGAACGGGGAAGGGACCTTCCGGACGCTAGCTCTTCCGTAGCCGCGGCTACGGGCCGGTGCTCAGTTTGAGGTTTCTGCCGTGGTTGCGCGGCTCCGTTTCCAGTTGCCTAGGCTCGGCGCCACCAAGGGTCCACGCGGCCTCTTCAGGAAGGCTTTTTTTGGTGCGCCTCATTGGCCGAGCCGGAAGTTGGAGAGCAGGAGCTGCCCCCGGGGCTTGAGGAGGGTCTGGACGCAAATAATCAGTAGGCTTAGTATGTTAGTTGGAGCGGTTGAATTTTCGGCGCAACACCGTTGTTCGCGCCAGCTTATGCAGCAGTTCTCGCCAGAAGGAGGAAGCTGATGGCAGCCGTTAATAAGCCCGATCATGAGCCCGCCGGTCCGGCCCGGGAGGCCGGTGACCTGCGAGGGCTGCGTCTCCATCAGGGTATGACCATCTCGGCTGGTGGGCCAGGATGCGTATCGGCCTGATCGCCCCCCCGTGGATACAGGTCCCGCCGCCGTCCTATGGCGGCATCGAGGCCGTCGTTGATGTGCTGGCCCGGGGGCTGACCGCTGCCGGGCACGAGGTTCTTCTGGCCGCCGCAGCTGGCAGCACTTGCCCCGTCCGGCAGGTTCCCGGGGTGGCTGCGGGGGATCCGGGCCGGACGGGGTTGTGCGCGGATGAGCTTCGGCACGTTGTCTTCGCCTATGAGGCGATGCACGGTGTAGATATCGTCCACGACCATACGCTGGCCGGTCCGCTGTACCGGCACCGGCCAACAAATACGCCTCTTGTCGCTACCGCCCATGGCCCCCTCGCCGGAGCAGCGCAGGGGTTCTACCAGGCGATGACGGCTGACTGCTCGCTGATCGCTATTTCACACCATCAGGCCAACTCCGCCCCCGGCGTCAGGATCAGCCGCGTCATCCACCACGGCATCGACACCGCCGAGGTTCCCGTCGGACAGGGCGAGGGAGGCTACACGTGCTTTCTGGGTCGGATGCATCCGGACAAGGGTCTTCTCCAGGCCATCAGGGCAGCACGGCTGGCCCGCATGCCGTTGCGGATTGGGGCGAAAATGTGCAGCCGGGACGAGCACGAGTACTTCCGCGCCGTTATCGAGCCGCTCCTTGGCCCCGATGTGGAATTTCTGGGCGAGCTGAACACTGCGGAGAAGTACGCGCTCCTTGGAGGTGCTGTCGCCTTGCTCAATCCCATACAGTGGCCGGAGCCCTTCGGCATGGTCATGATCGAGGCACTGGCCGCCGGGACCCCTGTCGTCGCCACCCGCCGGGGCTCCGCCCCGGAAATCATCGACGACGGGGCCACCGGCTTCCTGGGCAGCGGACTCCGCGAAGTGGCGGCAGCCCTGACTATGGCCGGACGGCTGGACCGGCGTGCATGCCGCCGCGCGGCCGAGACACGCTTCAGCAGTCGACGAATGGTCTCCGAACATCTTCAGCTCTACAAGGAAGTGATCATCGGCAGCCCGGCTCCGACCCCGTTTGCAGCAGCGACGAAGGAGAGTGCTGCACCGCTTTGACAGGGAGGCAGGTTCCTCATGAACGCCGGACGATGACCGTACCGGCATGGAAGACGGGACACCCATCACTAGGAGGATGCAATGAAAGCGACACGACCACCTAAAGACGATCGGGCCGGCGGGGACTATACCCGCGGAGTTAATCCGGATCCGGGCGGCGAGATCGATATCGGTACCAGCGAAGTGCCGCCATACGACGGCAGGACTGTAGGCGGGGGGAAACCTGCGACAGGTACCGCACGGGCATTCGGCAGCGAATCGCCACTGGAGAACCCCGAGAGCCCCGCCTCCCCGGAGGTCCCGGATAAACACAGCGCCACGGACCAGGCACCCGAGGGGGTCGGCGAAAGCACGGCGCGCAGAGGAGAGGACGTCATCCGCGAGGAAGGCGAAGAACCCGGACGGACACACACCGGCACGGACGACTCCCTGGCGCAACGCCCCACCGGAGAGTCGAATCCCCGGGACGAGACCAGCGTCAAACCGGCGGAAGACACCTGACCATCGGCGAGGTTCGCTCCGCCCTACCAAAGCCGGCGCTGCCGTTTCAACCGGCGATTTTCTTGCCACGGGGCACTGCCGTGAATCCCGCCGGTCAGGAGTCTGCCCCTATCTCGCGATCCGGATCATCAGACCGAAAAGGCTCCCCGATGCCCCTGTTGCCTCATGTCAATACCTCCGCGAAGGAGCATACGTTGCATCATTGGAAAACCTCCGGTTGGGTCGGCGGTTCCAGTCCTCGTTGACTGGGGGTTTGACGGGCGCTGGTTGTTGGCGGTGGCGAGGGTTCGAGCCGGCCGGTGAGGGCTAGGATCTGCCGGGACAGCGCCGCTGGCCTGATCTTCCGGTATTCGGTGTTCATGCGCACAATGAGCGTTCCAATCCTACATCAGGGGCACTGACGCTCCGTTCCGGGCCGGGCGAGTCCCCAAAGCGGGGAGGAAATGGTAGATGGATAATAACCAGGACATCTTTGACCGCATTCAGGCGCTGGTCACTGAGGAACACCGGCTCCGTGAAGAATCCGCGGCATCGTGGCCGCACAACGCGGACGAGGCGTACGCGGAGCGCCGGGTCAGACTTCGGGATCTGGAAGAGGACCTGGACAAATGCTGGGCCCTGCTGCGCCGCCGCAGGGCAGGAGCCCCGGCCCGGACCAACCCTTTCGAAGACGCGCCAGGCCATGCCCATGACGACGAAGGTCAGCTCCAGAAGCCACATTGTCCGGGCGCCGCACGGCCGGTTCCCAGCCCTCCGGAGGCAGGGGGACCCGGAAGCCTGCCTGTCCTTTGACCCCCTTCAACGGCGGCAGCGGTCGGCGCTGAAGTGGCTCCGGATTGACCAAACGTGTCCCGTCTCACTCTGGAAGGAGATCGCACGGCCGCCCGCCGCAACACCACCCACGGTGCAAACCCGGACGACAAACTAAAGAACGAAAACCCGGGGAAAGGCCACCGGCACACCCCGGTGAGGTGGGGGAGAACCAGTCGTTCCCGGAGAAGACGGATTCCCCCGAAGCCCAGGAACCCGGTGACGGACACGGTGCCGGGCTCTGACCAAAAGCCAAACCGCTGACAGAGTAACTGAAAGAATTTGCCGGGCTGTACCGTCGAGATCCCGACCAATATCAGCAGCATGCCGACTAACACGATCAGACCGGCGGCTACCGAAGACATTGTGGGCCGAAAATGGACCTTTCCGATTTCAGTTCCCGCGCCAACTCAGGATCATTCATAGCTCCAGCTCGGCCATCCGCTTGCGTTCTTCTTCCGAGAGCGGCACCGGTACCTCCTCGCCCACATTTCCATGCTACTCCCGGGCAACATGGTGGTCCGGGAGCGTCCCACAGGGTATCCCGGTCCCAAGGATGCGGGGCGGGTTCGAGACGTTGTAGGAGTTCGACAAAACGCCAGCTGAGCCAGTCGGTATGCAACGGAATACTCGTGGCGAACGGCGGTCTGGCGGGGCAGCGGGAGTGAAACTAGGCTCAGGTGAAGGGGGACCGAGCCTTATGGAGGGATCAAACATGAGAAGAATGAGCCACATTCCCCTTCGCCTGACGACCGGGGCTTTCATCCTGAATGCCGGCTACGCCAAGCGCAATCTGGACAAGGACAGTGCGGCAGGGCTCCAGGCAATGGCGGCCAGGGTTATTCCGCCAGTCAGCCGGATCAGACCCGAAACGTTCGGCAAGATGCTCAGCTATTCGGAAATGACCCTCGGTGCGGCACTACTGGCACCTTTCCTGCCCAGCCGTTTGGTCGGAGTCGGTCTCGGGATCTTCTCCGGATCCATGTTGACCATGTATCGGAGGACTCCCGGAATGACCGAGCCAGATGGCATCCGCCCCAGTCAGAAGGGGACAGCGCTGGCAAAGGACGTCTGGATGTTCGGCATCGCAGTCGCTCTCGTGCTGGATCGGAGGCGCAAGTCCGGGAACACCCCTCGCAGCACCCCGTAAAAGTGGCTCGTCGGGTACGCAGCCATGCAGCACGCCGGCCAGGCATCCTGCATCAGGATCCGCGCATTCAGTCGCTTCTGCGACGCTATTTCGCGAGTCTCTGCAGCAACTGATGACCCCTGGATGTTTCGGTTAGGCGGGCAGTGGCTATTGCCTGCCTGCTCGGCGCGCGGCATCAGTGGTCATAGTAGTAGACGAACGCCCGCCTAATGGGGGATAGGCGGGCCATGGCAATTAGACGGTACAACGCTCTGATATGGCCATCGAGTCGACGAGTCCCGGACGGTCGCCGCGGGCCCCAGAGCGGGCGGGCTCGCACATTCTGTGACTGGGGTTCCTGGTTGGTGTCCGGTGGGCACGGATGCCCGTTACACTCAATCATGGCCAGCCCTCTGACGTATTCCAGTGCTCTGGGAGCCGGTGAGTGCCTTGCCGGAACTTTCCACCTTAACATAACCACCAACACGTTTGTGTGGTCGGAGGCGTTGTTCCGTCTGCATGGTTTCAGCCCCGGCGAGGTTGTGCCCAGCGTGGAGCTTTTGCTGGCCCATAAGCACCCCGATGACCGTGACCCTGCCGCTGAAATCATCAGGCAGATATCGCGGGAAGGTGGCTACTTCTGCCTCTACCACCGCATCATTGATTCCCGGAGCCGCGTCCGGCGGGTGCTGACCTGCGGGGAAGGAATCCTTGACGCTGCCGGGCGGGTGACGGCGTTGGATGGGGTGATGATTGATCTCACGGCCACCGTCCACCAGGAAACTGAGCAGGCTGCCAGGGAGGCCATCGCCGGAGCCACTGCGAGCCGGACGGTAATCGGCCAGGCGCAGGGCATTCTGATGGGCCGGCTCCTGATCGGCTCCAACGAGGCCATGAGAATCCTGATGAACCACAGCAGCCGCACCAACGTAAAGCTGGCCCGGGTGGCGGCTGACCTCGTGCATGTGGCGGACAGCCCGCACAGTCCCGGCGTCCTGGATTCCGTCGTCCGAGCCATGCAGGGTAGCCACATACAGAGACGCAATGCCCCTATGGCCTAGAGCAGTGTCTGCTATAACTTCAGTGGTGCGCGCAGCATTCTGTGGTGCGCGCAGCAGTCTGTGGTGAAGTCGGATTCGCGGGGTCGGGTGTTCACGGGCGAGCAGTGGGAGCGGATCCTGCTCTAGCACCGGCTCGCAACGTGCAGCTCAGTCCAGCGGTGGTTCCAAGACGAATCCGTCTGAGTCGGTGAAGGCGCCTGCGTCGCTGCCGATCACGAGCCGGCGCGACCCGGTGCCGTCCGGTGAAACGCCGGCGGTCTTAGCGAGGGCGCCACGTTTGTCGAGCGTCAGCTTGATGGTACCGGTGTTGAACTCGACGTATCTGCTTCCGTAACTCTTGGCCGCGGTCAGGCCGTGGTCGAGATAGAACTGCTTGCTTGCGGCCACATCTGTGACGCCGAGCTGGAGCACGATCACATCGATCTGCCGGCTGGCCGGACCGGTGTCCTTCTTCGACGAGGACGCGACCGTCCAGATCGTGCCGTGCGGGGCCCGGACGACGCCGCCGTATCCCCACAGCGACTTCGCTGCCGGCTTGAGCACTGTTGCGCCGGAATTGAGGGTGCTGTCGATGAGGCTGTTGACGGTGGACGGCTGGGTCACGATAGATGACGTGGTGAAACCCGCGGAAGCCGGTCGTCGGCGCCTGCGATGCCCGCACCCGCACCCTGCTGCCCACCTCGAAGGCGGCGGTGTAGAAGGCCTCAGCCGCGGTGGTGTCGGCGACCTCGATCGTGACGAATTCGATGGCTCCCATGTCAGTCACACTAATCACGGCCCAGCGGTCACTGCCGCACGAATCCTGATCACCTACCGAGCCGCCGTCACGACTAGCGCCATCCTCACCTGGCTGTGCCATCTAGGAGACAGGCTCTGGCTATCCGGTCCTGGGGCTCTGTCCAAGGGGTGAGCTGGCGTGGGTGATCCCAGCTGGGGCGTGACGTCTTCTTAGTTGCCTGTTTCCTCAGCCCCGCAACCCGCGCTTTCGGGACAGTCGCTCACCACTTTGCCGGCAGTGTTGATCCAGCGACGCGCGGTGGAGCAGTTCGGTAGCTCGCTGGGCTCATAACCCAGAGGTCACAGGTTCAAATCCTGTCCCCGCGACCATGTGAAAGACCCCGACCGACAGTTTCGCCGGCCGTGCAGACAGTGCAATGACAGCGAAACCCGGTTGACCGCTCAGACCCGATAAACCTCTCCGGCGTGCCTGCTGCATCAGTTCAGCCAGGGCCTGTTCGTTCCCGCCCCCGTGGACTGGCATCAGGATCTCGCAGGCACGGCCATGTCCCGGCTTCCAGGGCCGCCTGCAGGTTTTCGCTGATCTGTTGCGGGACCTCGTTGCTTTGGATGTGTGAGAGCAGCGTCGCGGCGGGGGCGGCGAAAAGCTCGAGCAGCTTGGCCGTGGGGGGTGTTTAAGACGACGTCGGGCTTTCGAAGGCCAACGGCAGCCTTGGCCGGGAAGGTGATGGAGAACATGGACACCGCTACAAGATCGCTGTCCGTGATCTTGTCTCTCACGTCTGGAGTGTCGCCTCGGCCGGCCCACTCATCGAAATAACTGCCGATGCTGAGCATCCCGGTCTTGCCGCCTGGGACGAGGTAGTGGCGTCTAAGGAGCAGGGCGGCATCTTCGACACGCTCGTCGCTCAGGATTTCCGGCAGTTCCAGGATTCCTCCTCCGAACTAATCAGTTGGCGGTGTCAACAGTTTCTCCCTTTCGAGAAGTTCATCTGCCTTAAATGGAACTGCCCCCGGTTCTGAAATCCGGGGGCAGCCTGCTCGCCGAACTAGTTAGGCCACCAACCGATGGAGGACTGCGTGGTTACGGTCTTGCTGGAGGTGCTGACAGTTGTGTCTGACTTCGGGTCGGCGTTGGCTGGTGCGGCGAACCCTGCAACAGCCAGAACGCCGCCGAGCAAAAGTGTTGCGGCAATCTTCTTCATCCGTTGGTCCTTTCATAAATTAGGTGACTTGCATTGCTAGCGTCATTATACGGTCACATCATCAACATTAGAACGCTTTTGTAGACAACAATCACGGCCCTTGGTCCGAAAATTGGAAAATGCCCTATCCCTGGATATGGAAGGTTGATTCAGGACCGACGCGACGATTGATGGAGTCCACCGGGCTTTGCTCTGCTCTGACGATCGCCTCAAGCCTGGTTGGTGTGACGGAGCGGGGATTGGCCGGTATTTGCGCGGGGAATGCGAGCGCTGGCAGCGTCCGGTGCCTTGCAGTGCCTTTGACGGCCAGGATGGAACTTCATGAGAGCCGACGCTGTCGGGGTCGTGCCGTACCTTGTCAGGTCCGGCGGCTGGGTGGCGGGTCCATGGCCAGAAGGGCGGCCGCGGCCGCGGCCGCGATGCCGTAGGCCATGTGCGGGAAGTGTCGCTGAGCCAGTCTGCGCCCGACCAGGCGCGACGATCGGTCACGCCGAGCGCAGTCATGGGACCGTTGTCGACGACAAGGGCGCCGGCCGTGGCGGTCAGGAAAGTGCCGATCAGACCGGGCCGGTAACCGGCGGCGCGGGCCAACCCGAGCGCGGCACCGACGCCGGTACCGGCCACGAGTCCAAGGTCCTAGCCCTGAGATGCGGGTCATGCGTTCGTCCTCGCTGCCCGGGATCGAGAGGCCTGTGAGGTCGGCCAGTTTCTCTACGGTCGCTTCGGGAGTGCTGCTGGCCGGCCGGGCCCGCCAGACCATGTACAGGTACGCGACCATGTTCAGGGGCAGAGGTCCCTGTTGCGCCCGCGAGGGGCACCGGCGCCCAGAGCCCTCACGGCATTCAACCGTTGCGGCACCGGCGCGACATCGCTGGTCCGGGTCATCAGTCCTCCCGCCGGTTGGGATAGTCTGCAGGACGTCCCTGTCATCTGTCATCGTGCTCCCTCAAAAGCCCCGGGACAAGGGCTACGGTTCGAGCCGACGCTGCAGCCTGACCGGCAGAAGATTGCCTGTTACCCGAATTCCTGCCTGTTGCCACTTGCCGGCGGGTCTTCGCACCACCAGTGACATTGGTGCCTCTTGCCCGTGCTGAATGACGTGGGCCTGATTGTTGGATACATCGGGCAGGAGTGGACCGGAGGCCCAAACTGGAGCTAGGCGTCGAGGGGAGTGCTACTGGCTTCCGGGCGCCAGTGTCGTCGATCTGGTCTCTTCCGCCCGGGCAGAAAGGACAAGAACGATGGACTGCAGTTCTCTCCGCAGTGCGTCGGTATCGACCGCCGCGCTGGCCAGGACTGAGCGTTCAAGATCGCGGGCCTCTTCCCTCGCAGACGTGCCGGCATCGGTGATGGACGCGATCTGGCTGCGGCGGTCGGCCCGGCTGCGCTGGCGGCGGACGTACCCGTACGCCTCCAGGCGCATGAGGGTCTTGCCGATGGTCTGGGGCCTGCACCCTGACGATCTGCGCAAGTGAAGACTGGGTCATGGGGCCGTTAGCCGCCAAGACGTCCAGTGCGATCACCCCGGCATGGGTTAACCCGATATCGCCCAGCTTCTCGTTCCACGCGTGCTCAACGAGCCGCGAGGCGGTCGACAACAGGCGCCCGGTGGGCCACCGTCCATATCTGGCATAGGCGCAGTTTAGAACCTGGTAGCCCGAGTGGGTGGCCATTTTCTTGGCCATCAGCGGCCTAGGAACAGCAGGCGCCGGACCGATGAGGTCGACTCCGAGCCCTCCGGCCGGTTCCAGGGTCCGGTAGCAGCCTGCATCGAGGGGGCATGGAATCCCCGACGATCACAGATGTAACTGGTTTATCACCGCGAAGACTGTCGAGAACGTGCAAGTCAGGAAATCGACAGTACCCATATGGTGTGCTGGGCCGGGTCGGCGCGGTTAATCTCTACCTAGCGAGGTGCGTCGGTACCAGTCAAGGGCCGGCTTCGTGCGCTTTGTGCTGTAGGGACAATTCCGGTTGCTGCAATGCCACGGGGTTCCATCCCGGCCCTCGTGCCCTGGCCCGCCTTGACGGAGCAATACCACCGCTGATTCGCAAGCAGCGCAGACCAGATTGGATCGCATGGTTGTGCACCGATTCCTGTCGCAGCCGGGGCAGTGGTTTGGCGTACGAAGGGGATCTTCAGGTCGGCTCCGAATATGCCTTTACGGCCCTTGGCTTTCATTCATCCACCTGAATTGGTCTGCGATTTAGAGTACCGCGTCCGTGGGGCGAGCACGCGTTCGACGGCACACCGCCACCGCTCTGGGACTGCGCCGCGGTTAGGTGCGTTGTGAGGCTCAAGTACACGAGAAAGTCCGATATCCGTAGGTTTTGTTTCGCTGTTGTCTTCGATTCCGGTAGCCATCCATAATGTCGATGTGGGGATGTCGCTGCTCTTCGGTGTCGTGACTTCCAGTGCTTTAGTGCTGGGGGCTTTGGTGGGTGTGCGTTTCGAGTTGCCAAAGCGCGTTCTGGCAATCATTCTGTCTTTCGCTGCGGGCGCCCTGATTACCGCCCTGACTTTCGAGTTATTCGAGGATGCCTTCGAGCGCGGCGGGATTTGGCTCGCCGCGTTCGGTCTGTTCATCGGTGCGGTGGTGTTCACGGTGTTGAGTGCCCTGCTCGACCGCTGGGCCCAAGCCGGTTCGCACCCCGTTCCCGCGGATGAATACCGGGGCAGTCCCAAGCTCGACACCGACGCCGCCGCGACGGGACGTGCGCCGTCGGCGGCGTCCACCCGGGGTGCGGCGGGTCTGGCTCTGCTGGCCGCCGCCACGCTTGATGGAGTACCCGAGAATCTCGCGCTCGGCGTCTCCTTGGGCGAGGGTACCGGCGGCTTAGCGCTGCTGGCCGCGATCTTCGTCTCCAACCTGCCCGAGGCCCTCGTCGGAGCAGCCTCAATGCGCAGCCAAGGCATGTCCACGTCCGCCATCATACGGCTGTGGGGTCTGTGCTCGGTGGTGCTGGTCATTGCCGTAGTAGTCGGTGCCGGCCCGCTCTCCGGCAGCAGCCCACAGACAATCTCGTTGCCGCTGGCCTTCGCGGCCGGAGCAGTGATCGCCGCTCTGGCTGACACTCTGATGCCGGAGGCGTTCGAACATGGGGGACCGGCAGTGGCCTTGAGCACGGCGGCGGGTTTCGTGCTCTCATTTGTGTTGTCCCTGGCGTAAGAGGTCCTAGCGACGTTTCGTGCGGCAACGGGGCCGGGACCGGCTGATGGAAAAGCAGTCTATTTCAGATGGTGCAGCCCCGTCCGGACTGTCAATGTGCGGTGTGCACAATGTGCACACCTTGGGCTCAGGACTGGCTCGTACTGGCGCCGGACTGGCTCGGATTGGCGATGTTTCTGGGGGAGGGGTGGATTCGCAGGGTCTGGAATGCAGTTCGAGTCCCACCTCGGGCACGCATGACCCCTCGTCAGAGGGGTTTTTGCTGAATGTGTGGGCATTGACCTCCGCGGGTCCCTCTGACACTGGCCGCGGCCTCTGGCTGGCGCCGCGGGCACCTATTCGGTTGTGTGGGGTGGCGGGGTCAGGGCCTGGCTGGTGGCCTTCCGCCACGGGGCTCGTGGCTTCGGCTTTAGCAGGGTTCGAGGCTGCGCATGGCGGTGGCACTTCCGGTTGAGTCCGGAAGTCTTAACGATCTTGATGCTCCGGGGCTGCCCTCGTGTGGGAGCGCGGCGATCCATTCCACGGCGTCTTCACGGCGGGTGAAATAGGCTTGGGGGATGCTGCTGTTCCGGCGCATCCAGGCAGCCTGTACCCGATCGGTGCTTGTCACGCCGACGGTGGCGACTGCGGAAGCGGTCCCGTGTTTCAGCGTGTGTTCCCTGAGTTCTGGTGTCAGGTGGTTACCGTTGATCTCCACAAGCAGCGGGAGACTACGTCCTCCGCTTAGCACCTCGCCGGTCTTGATGGCTTCCACGGCGTCCTCGAGCAGGAGCGTTGAGTTCCTGGTCCAGACCAAGTGCAGGATCCCATCAGCGCCAAGCCACATCGTTGCTTTGCCACTTTCGAAACAGATTTCACTCCCATTTTCCCCCATGCGGACAGCCTAACCGGGGCATGCTACTTCTTCTATAGCGTCAAACCGGGCTTTTTCTGTTGCTCGGTCAACCATTGGCGGTAGTGCGTGGCCAGAGTGTCGTTGCGGAGGAGGCCCCGTTCCAGGAGGGAAATTTTGGAGGGCCATTGGCCAAGTTCGCGGGCTGCGGCCGTGATGGTGCAACCGAGTGTGGTGCGCACTTGGCGCAGATCGGTGTTGTCTGGAGCTGCTTGGGGGTTTAACAACAAGGTTGAGCTCCGCGTCTTCGACGCCTACGCGGAACGCTACATGGACGGCCAGTTCGACATCCCGGCTCTGATCCCACAGGTCTACCTGCACTTCGACCCCGCGCCCCAGTCGGCTCGTCGATCTGCTGGCCAGAGCGGCAGCCCGTTGGCACGGCAGCGGATGGACTTCCTCATCCTGTTCTCCAGCAGACATCGCGTGGTCCTCGAGGTCGACGGGAAGCAGCACTACGCGAACGGCCATACCGCGAGCCCAGCCCTCTACAGCGAGATGGTCTCCGAGGACCGACGGCTCAGGCTCGCCGGCTACGAGGTCTACCGATTTGGCGGGGCCGAGTTGATGAAGGACGGTGCAGACAAAATGGTCGCCGAGTTCTTCGACCAGCTCGCCGAGCGCATGCGCTGAGAGGCCGGGCAGCAGACCCGAACGGTCGGGGCGGGCAAGGAATGCATAAGGATGCTCTCAACTTGCCCGCCCCGTGTTACTGGTGGTGCTCCGGCCGTCTCAAGCTGTCCGACGACCAGGTGTTACTGGTGGTGCTCCGGCCGTCTCAAGCTGTCCGACGACCAGGTGTTACTGGTGGTGCTC
>NZ_JAGGPO010000004.1:0-16904 GCF_018613775.1 Arthrobacter sp. ISL-69 | reverse complement strand
ATTATTTCAGCAGTCTCCTAGACCTTGACGGTCCCCTTCGGCACGAACAGCGTCTCCGCCTGCTCCAGTGACATGCCGTTGGTTTCCGGCACCTTGAACATTACGAAGAAGAACGACGCCGCCGCGAACGCCGCGTACATGGCGTACGTCAGCGGCAGCGAGGCTGCCGCCATCACGGGGAAGCTCAGGGTGATGGCGAAGTTGGCGATCCACTGCGCGGCCGCGGCCAGGCCCAGGGCGCGGGCGCGGATCCGGGACGGGAAGATCTCGCCCAGCAGCACCCACACCAGCGGTCCCCAGGAGGCGCCGAAGCTGATCACGAAGACGTTGGCGGCCACCAGGGCAACGGGGCCCCAGGCGCCGGGCAGCGAGATTTCCTCACCGGATCCGTTGGCCGAAGCGAACGCCAGGGCCATGGCACCGAGCGATACAGCCATGCCGATGGAGCCTGCCAGCAGGATGGGGCGCCGGCCGATGCGGTCCACCAGCGCAATGGCCACGAGCGTGACCAGGATGTTGGTGATGGACGTGGCCACCGAAATGGTGAGCGAGTCCTTCTCCTGGAAGCCCACGGCCTTCCACAGGGTGGTGGAGTAGTAGAAGATCACGTTGATGCCCACGAACTGCTGCAGCACGGACAGCGTGATGCCGATCCACACCACGGCCTGAAGGCCAAAGACCTTGCCGCGGAGCGAGCCCTTCTGACCGGCGAGCTTGTCCTCCTCGATGGCGGACTGGATCTCGCGGATGTGGCGGTCGGTGTCCTCGGACGGGGCGATCGTTTCGAACACCTTGCGAGCCTCGTCCTCCTTGCCCTTGAAGACCAGGAAGCGCGGCGATTCGGGCAGGGTGTACGCGATCCAGCCGTAGACGACAGCGGGTACGGCGCCGGCGAGGAACATCCAGCGCCACGCTTCGATGCCGAGCCAGAGCGCCTGGTCCGCCCCGCCGGCGGTGGTGGCGAACAGGGCATCGGAGAGGAGGGCGGCAAAAATACCCGTGGTGATGGCGAGCTGCTGGAGCGACGCGAGCCGGCCGCGGACGTGCCGCGGCGAGATCTCGGAGATGTAGGCGGGGGCAATGACAGAGGCCAGGCCGATGCCGAGGCCGCCCACCAGGCGCCAGAAGATCAGGTCCCACACGCCGAACGCGAAGCCGGTGCCGATAGCGCTGACGAGGAACAGGACGGCGCCGAGCTTCATGGCCGGGATGCGGCCGTACTTGTCGGCCACCTTGCCCGCCAGGAAGGCGCCGGCGGCGCAGCCGAGGAGCGCGACGGCCACGGCGAAGCCGGTGACGGCCTCGCTCAGGGCGAACTCGTCCTTGATGGCGTCCACCGCCCCGTTGACAACGGAGGAATCAAAGCCGAAGAGGAACCCGCCCACCGCTCCCGCGATTGCGAGGCCGATCACCTTGCGGGGAACGCCTGGGCGGCCTTCGGTGCTGGATGTGGACATGGATCTCCCTCGGGATTCTTGCTGCGTTGGGTTTTTAGCTGTGCGGACATCGTTGACCACGGAACCGGCCCTGCTGGCCGGCGCACACGCGCTAAACAGTGTGCCACTTCACGCTGTGAGGTTCCACTTAGGGACGCAGGCCGACGACGGCGGGTATCCGCCAGCAGGAAACACAGCGGGAAAACACAGCCGGAGAACACGGCCGGAGATGACAACGGGAGGCAGCCTAAGAGACTGCCTCCCGTGACGTGGGCGGTTGTGCTGACTTAGTGCGCGGCCACCGCTTCTGATTGCGCTCCCTGAGCAGTAGCCTTCGGGTCCGTCAGCTTCTTGTTCGGCAGCGCGAAGCTGATCAGGAAGGCGACCCCGGTGAGCACGGCCGCAGTGAGCATTACGGCGTCGATCGACTGCGCGAAGCCCTCGGTGATGGGGCGGGTCAGCGTGCTGTTTGCCGTGTGCAGCCAGCTGGTGTCGTTGAGGGAGTCGTTGGTGGCGCCGTTCTGGAAGAACTCGTAGAGCTTGGCGTTGGCGGGGTCGGCGGCCACCGCGGGGTCCCTGAGGACCTTCAGGTAGTCGGCGTTCTGCATGGCATCCTTCATGCCCGTGGCGATGCGGTCCGCTGCCATGCTGAAGAGCAGTGAGATGAAGACCGCCGTGCCCACTGCGCCGCCCATTGACCGGAAGAACGCGGCCGAGGACGTGCCCACGCCCATGTCCTTGGGCGGAACGGAAACCTGCATGGCCAGCGTGAGCGGCTGCATGCAGAAGCCCAGGCCCAGGCCGAAGAACACGGCGATGACGCCCGGCACCCAGAGCCCGGTGTCCACGCCCAGCGAGAAGCCCATCACGGTGGCGGCGGCGGTTAGCACCGCCGTGCCGAGGATGGGGAAGATCCGGTAGGTGCCCGACGCCGAGATGGTCCGTCCGGCGGTAATGGAACCGGTGAGGATGCCCACTGTGAAGGTGATCATCATCAGGCCGGCTTCGGTGGGGGTGAGGCCCTTGACCAGCTGGAGGTACATCGGGAGCATCGCGATGGCGCCGAACATGCCGATGCCGATGATGAAGTTCAGCAGCGAGGACAGCCCGAAGGTGAGGTTCCGGAAGAGCCGGAGCGGGATCAGGGCGTAATCGCCGGCGCGCTTCTCGGCCAGCAGGAACGCGATGATGCCCACGACGCCCAGGCCGATGCACAGCAGGGACGCCGCCGAGGTCCAGCCCCAGCTGCGGCCTTGTTCAGCGACCAGGAGCAGCGGGACGATGGCCAGCGTGATGGCGGCCGCG
The DNA here is from genome assembly GCF_018613775.1 of Arthrobacter sp. ISL-69. Classification (NCBI taxonomy): domain Bacteria; kingdom Bacillati; phylum Actinomycetota; class Actinomycetes; order Micrococcales; family Micrococcaceae; genus Arthrobacter; species Arthrobacter sp. ISL-69. The sequence continues at coordinate 14,163 of NZ_JAGGPO010000004.1, read as the reverse complement.
CCCCAGTAGTCGATCTTCTGCTTCACGTGCTTGGCGGGCAGGTGCAGGTAGAGGAACACAACGGCCAGGGCAGCCAGGCCGATGGGCAGGTTGATGAAGAACACCCAGCGCCAGCCGTCGAACCCCAGGATGTTCGCGGAGCCGGCGAAGGCGCCGCCCACCACCGGGCCCAGCACGGAGGAGATCCCGAAGACCGACATGAAGTAGCCCTGGAACTTGGCCCGGTCCTTCAGTGCCACAATGTCGCCGATGATGGTCAGCGCGAGGGCCAGCAGGCCGCCGGCGCCCATGCCCTGGATGCCGCGCGCGATGGCCAGTTCGGTCATCGAGTGCACCGATCCTGCGTACAGGGATCCGGCCAGGAAGATCACGATGGCGGCCAGGTAAAGCGGGCGGCGTCCGAAGATGTCGCTGAGCTTGCCGTACAGCGGGGTGCTCACCGTGGAGGTGATGAGGTACGCCGTGGTGGCCCAGGCCTGCAGCGAGAGCCCGTCGAGGTCGTTGGCGATGGTGTAGATCGACGTGGACACGATGGTCTGGTCCAGCGACGAGAGGAACATGCCGAGCATGAGACCCACCATCACTGTGATGGTCTGACGCTTCGTCAGGACGTCCCCGGCTACGGGCCCGGCGGCGGTTTTGGACATGACTGCTCCATTACGAAGAAGGGGAATTAAGCTTGATAGTTGCTTTCAGTAACTATCTTACTTTGCGATTTGTTCCCGCCGGCCGTCCGAAATGAAGAATTTACGTCAGCGCTGCACCAGGATCCCGTCCGGATCGCACCAGATCATGGTGCCGGGCCGCACCGTCACGCCGTCAATCTCCAGTTCCACGTCCGTCTCGCCGGCGCCCTCCTTCGCGCTCTTGCGCGGATTGCTGCCCAGCGCCTTCACTCCGAGCGGCAGGTCGGCCAGCACCTCGCGGTCCCGGACGGCACCGTTGATCACGACGCCGGCCCAGCCGTTCGCCACGGCGCTCGCGGCGATCATGTCCCCCATAAGCGCTGTTCGCAGCGAACCGGCACCGTCCACCACCAGCACGGCGCCGTTGCCAGGAGTTCCGAGCGTGGACTTGACCAGCGCGTTGTCCTCAAGGCACCGGATGGTGCGGACCGGCCCGCTGAAATGGGACAGCCCGCCCAGGGACTGGAACTGGAGCGCGATGGAATCGAGTTCCTCGCCCCGCTCGTCGTAAAGATCTGCGGTGTTGATGCGGCGGCTCTCGTCGGCATCGAGGTTGTCGGGGGTGTCTGCGGGCGAAGCGGTCATTGGTCCTCCTCGGAATGGCTGGCGCCTGATAGCGCCTGGGACTTGGTGGCGTGGCACCCAAGTCCCAGGCCAATTTTACTTACACGGTGTCCAACTCTTGCCTCCTGGGGCGTAACAGCGCGGCCCTGTGTACCCGGGGTACGGGTTCTGAACTGGGGCCGGCGCGGCTGGCGGTACGTAGACCGGGGGAACGTACACGGGAGGAACATACGGCGCTGGAGCAGGCGGAAGATTACGGATCCTTTCCGCTTCGGCTGCAGCCGCAGCCGCTTCCTGAGCAGCGCGAGCTGCTTCTGCCGCGGCCGCCTCTGCGCGAGCTGCTTCTACCGCGGCCGCCTCTGCGCGAGCTGCTTCTGCCGCGGCCGCCTCTGCGCGAGCTGCTTCTGCCGCGGCCGCGTTCGCGATCTCCGTCTTCTTTGCACCTATCGCTGCCTCACGGGATGCACCTGCTGCGGCTGCCGCATCCAATCGGGTGATCATCGATGCCACCTGACCTGGCTCGTACGCTCTCCAGTGGACTTGTTTCTTGGCGGACGCCGCAGTCTTGAGTGCCGCTATTGCCGCTAGAGCTGTCACCAAACCAGCATGTGATCGATCGAGTTCCACGTCAGTGCCAGCCAGTGGCAATGCGGCCAGGGACTCTACGGCATCGGCTGCTTGCTCGACCTGCTGGGCAGGCAGGCAGGGAATGTCGGCCGAGCCGAGCCCGACGCCGCGGGTCATTGCCTCCTCGTATGCCTTGACTACATCAGGGTGAAATTTCTTGTTTGGCTCAAATAGGACAGGGATGCCGAACCCGAGGCGGGCGACCTCGGCATTGACGAGAAGTCCGGCAGAATTAAAGACACCAGCCAAGGTCCTCCCGTACTTGTCCAGGGGCTCGATGTCGAGTTCCAACCTGACCACTGCACCCGCGGGAAGTAGTTCTTCTAGAGCCTTGGTCGCTTCCGGGCCCATGCACTCCACGGGAGCGTTGGGATCCTTTGTTTCCGGCGTATCGACGTTGAGCAACCGGATGGTCTTCTCTTCGCCGTTAGTCCTGGCCGTAAAAGTGTCGCCGTCGATTACGCGGACAACCACGGCTTCGCTATCGCCAGATCCGCGTTGTTTTGCGACTGAATCTTTACTTGCGCCGCCAGTGCCTGGGTTGCAAGCGCTAAGCATCATGCCGGCCGCAATAACGAGACCCAAGATTTTGATGCAAGATGACGGGCTCGATGAATGTGATGGTGCCAAAGTGCATTCCCCCATTGGAATGAGTGATGTTGTCTCCGCAACGGAGCTATGCGGTGACAGTACTGCCGCCCATAAAGGAAACTGGCTCTACTTTCCCGCATTTTTTGCGAAGGAGTGCCACGATAGTCTGAAACCACACCGACCATCATTCATGGGGGAGCCGCAATGAGCCTGTCCGACCTGCCGGGGCACGTGCCAGACCCTTCCGCCGTTGCCGCGTCCTCCGGGGGTGGTTCGACGGCGGCGCTCGCCGAACCGGAGCGGAAGGTCACCGCACGCTGGGTCACCGGCCTGGTCCTTGTCAACGTCGGCATCAATGCCGCCTTCTTCGGGCCCATCAACATCTTCATTGGCCAGCAGGCCATCAGCATCGATGCGCCCAGCAAGGAAGCGATCTTTTCGCTCGTCACCGGCTGCGGTGCCGCGGTTTCACTGGTGGCCAATCCGCTCTTCGGCGCCCTGTCCGACCGTACGGTCTCCGGCTTCGGCCGGCGTGCCCCGTGGATCCTGGCCGGAGCCATCCTCGCGGCGGCGGCACTGCTGGCGATGTCCGGAGCCACGACCGTTGCCTTGATGCTGTTGTTCTGGTGCCTGGTCCAACTCGGTGCGAACGCCGCGTACGCCGCCATCACGGCAGCCGTTCCGGACCGCGTTCCGGTGCCTCAGCGCGCCACCGTTGGCGGGTTGGCCGCCATGGGCCAGACTGTTGGCATCCTTCTCGGCGCCGTCTTTGGTGCGGTGGTCTCCGGGAACTACATGGTGGGGTACTGGCTCTGTGGCGCGGCCCTCGTGCTGTCAGTTTTGCCGTACCTGTTCCACCGGAACGATCCTGTGTTGCCACTGTCCGCACGCCCGCCGTTCCAGCTGACGGCCTTCGCCCGGGGTTTCTGGATCAGCCCGGCACGGCACCCCGACTTTGCCTGGGCCTGGCTTACGCGCTTCCTGATGAACGTGGGCAACCAGCTGACCATCGTTTACCTGTTCTTCTTTCTCCGGGACAGCATCGGCCACGAGAACCCGGCCCTGGGTGTGCTGGTCCTTACCGGAATCTACGCGGTCCTGGTGATTATCACCGCGGTGCTGGCCGGACCGTGGAGCGACCGGGTAGGCAAGAGGAAGCCCTTCGTGATCGGGTCATCCGTAGCCATCGCCATGGCCGGACTCATCATGGCCTTCTTCCCTGTCTGGCCCGGTGCACTGGCCGGCGCTGCCGTGCTGGGGATCGGCTTCGGCGCTTACCTGGCGGTGGATTTTGCCCTGCTGACGCAAGTCCTGCCGCAGGCGGCGGACCGGGGTAAGGACATGGGGGTCATCAACGTGGCCGCTTCCCTGCCGCAGGTGTTTGCCCCGACGCTCGCCTTCCTGTCCATCCAGTACCTCGGCGGCTATGTCACGCTGTTTTCCGCCGCGGCCGTCATCGGGCTGCTGGGCGCCGTGTTCGTGGTGAAGATCAAGGGCGTGGACTGAAGAAGGTGGCCCGCAGCGGTCCGGGCAGACATCGTTTTGACTAATGGGCGCCTGGACCGGTGCCGTATAGTGGACTCGAATTGCTGCGGCAGTGCTGTGATGGGGATCCGCCTGACCGCTATACGAAACCCACTCCCGGAACGCTGCTGATGCTTGAACTCAATTCAGATCTTCCACCCATGGCTGCGCCGCCGACCCTGCCCAGACAACAGATCCGCTATGCCCGGATCCTGGATGCCGCCGCCGGATTCGCCCGTAAAGGGCTGGATTCCGTGAGCCTTTCCGAGGTGTCCGCCAAGGCCAATGTGCCGTTGGGAACCCTGTACCGGTATTTTCCTTCCGCCACCCACCTGATGCTGGGGCTGTTCCGGAAACAGTTGGGCGATCTCCAGGTCGGAAGCTGGCCGGAGACCGGCGGCAGCCGCGTCCATACTCTGGCAGGCGTGGTGATGGAGATTTTCCACATGCGGCTGATGCAGCCGGCGGTGGAGCAGTGCCTGAGCCAGTGCGTTTACGCGAAGGGGAAGGACACCACCGTCCTCCTGCGGGAGATCGACGTCCTTGCGGAGCAGGCCGTCACGGTGGCAAGCGGTGACGCCGCCAAGTCCCGGGTGCTGCTGCTGACCGTCTCCGGCCTGGTGCAGGCAGTCCGCTGCCGCCGGCTGTCGCTCTTCGAAGCCGAAGAAGACCTGAAGAAAGCGTGCTCGCTCCTCACCCGGTGCTAGCAGGCACGTAACCGGTCTAGACCATTGGGCGTGCTTTTGGGGTCGTTCTTAGTGATCTGGATCACTTGAAATGCAGAAAAAACGATTTATCACGAGCGGTGGTCGGCCCAGTGTCCGTTCGGCCGCCGCCCGCCTGTTTACCATTGAAGAACCGGAGTGGCTAGCAGCCCGTACCCTTGCAGGAGCTTCACCGCGGCCCCACCATCCCTTGGGCCGCAGAATTTCCAGCCAGCCCATCTTGAGCCTCCTATGTGCTTGAGCTTCATTGTGCCGTGCGCCCACGGCTAGCCCCAGGAGACAACGACGTGTCCATTGAAATCATCACTCCCGCTGACAGCTCCGCCGCTTCCTCCGAGGAGTCCACTGTGCTGACGGACCAGGAGATCTTCGAAGCCCACCAGGGCGGCAAGCTGTCCATATCCAGCACGGTCCCGCTCGCCAGCAAGCGCGATCTTTCCATTGCCTACACTCCGGGTGTTGCCCAGGTCAGCCGCGCCATCCACGCCGACCCCGAACTCGCCAAGACCCTCACCTGGGCCCAGCGCCTGGTTGTTGTGGTCAGCGACGGCACCGCCGTGCTGGGCCTCGGCAACATCGGCCCCAGCGCATCCCTGCCCGTCATGGAGGGCAAATCCGCCCTGTTCAAGTCCTTCGGCGACCTTGACTCCATCCCGCTGGTCCTCAACACCACCGACGTGGACGAAATCATTGAGACCCTGGTCCGCCTGCGCCCCAGCTTCGGCGCCGTGAACCTGGAGGACATCTCCGCGCCGCGCTGCTTCGAGCTCGAAGAAAAGCTCATCGAGGCCCTGGACTGCCCGGTCATGCACGATGACCAGCACGGCACCGCCGTCGTGGTCCTGGCCGCGCTGACCGGCGCCGCCAAGGTGACCGGCCGCGAACTCGAAGGACTCCGTGTGGTGGTCTCCGGTGCGGGTGCCGCGGGCATCGCCGTCGCCGAAATCCTGCTCACCGCAGGCATCCAGGACGTTGTCCTGCTCGACTCGCGCGGCGTCATCAACAAGGACCGTGCGGACATCGCCGCCGACGCCACCAGCAAGAAGGCGCAGATGGCGCAGCGCAGCAACCCCCGCGGCATCACCGGCGGACCCGGCGAGGCCCTGCTCGGTGCCGATGTGTTCATCGGCGTCTCGTCCTCCCAGCTGGCCGAGGAGCACCTGAAGCTCATGAACCACAGCTCCATCGTGTTCGCACTGTCCAACCCGGACCCCGAAGTCCTGCCGGAGGTTGCCTCCCGCTACGCCGCCGTGGTGGCCACGGGACGCAGCGATTTCCCCAACCAGATCAACAACGTGCTCGCCTTCCCGGGAATCTTCCGCGGCGCGCTGGACGCCGGTGCCCGCCGGATCACCCCCGCCATGAAGCTTGCCGCCGCCCGCGCCATTGCTGAGCTGGCCGAACCGGAGCTGTCCGCCGACTACATCGTGCCCAGCCCGCTGGATCCCCGCGTGGCGCCGGCTGTTTCCGCAGCCGTGGCCGCAGCGGTCGAAGCGGAGTAACTGCGGAATACTCCGCCAGGAAGTTCGACGGCGGCGCCTCCCGTGCTGGGGAGGCGCCGCCGTTGTTGTCTTAAGCGTCGCGGCCGATAAGCGTCGCTGCCTTTGAAGGCATGATGTCCTGGGTGGAACCCTAGACTGAGGGGCATGAACCCCGAGATCCTCGTGACCGTCCTCTGCGGCCTGGCCATCCTGGTGGGCGTGGCCGGCACCGTTATCCCCGTGCTGCCCGGCAGCATCCTCATTGGCCTCAGTCTGCTGGCCTGGGCAATCTGGGGCGGCGCCGGGACGGCCGGCTGGGTGGTGTTCGGCGTGGGCCTGGCGTTTGTGCTGGCGGGAATGGCTGCCAGCGCCGTGCTCACGGGACGCAAGCTCAGGGAACACCGGATCCCCAGCCGCAGCGTGGTGGTGGGGCTGGTCTTTGGCGTGGTGGGCATGTTCCTCATCCCCGTGGTGGGACTCTTTGTGGGCTTCGCGGCCGGTTTGCTGCTCAGCGAATCGCACCGCACGCGTGATTTCAGGACCGCCGTGACCACCAGCTGGGCGGCCCTCAAGGCCACCGGGCTGGGCATGCTGGTGGAGTTCGGCCTGGCCTGCCTTGCCGCGAGCACCTGGGTGATCGGCGTCTGGGTGGCCGCGGTCAGCTAACGCTCCCAGCGGCTGCCAAGCGGGCACCACTAGCATGGAAGGATGAGCGCCGGACAGACCTCAGGACCGATCTATCGCGACAACCGTGACCTCACCCCGTTCGGCAGCGCGCAGGTCCGCACATCGGTGCGTGACATCGCCGACGGCGTGGGCGGGATCCTGCACAGTGCCCTGGGCGGCCGCGGCAGTGCGCTCCTCTGCGTGGATGGCCCCCTCCCGAGGCTCAAACGGCTTCCCGGGAAGACCGCCAGGGCCGTGTACGACGCGATCTTCCACAACACCGATCCCAACCGACTGATCGCTACAGGCCGTGACTACCCCGGGTGGGCCGGGCTTTGCTACGTGATGGCCGGGCTGCTCGCCTACAAGCAGGGCGGCTACCTGCGTGCCGCGGAGCTGCTCCAGCGGGGCCTCACCACCAGGAACGACGACGACGCCAACCAGTTCGCGTCCAGCTACCTGATGCGTGTGGTCACCAGGGTCGAAGTTGCCGAGCGCATCGACGTTCCGGTGCTGTTCAGCGAGGAAGCCGTGTTCCTGGCGCTTTCGCACTCGTTGCGGGAAACCGGCCACCTTGAGGCGGCGCTTCAAACCGTGGCCTCGCTGCCGCCGTCGCTGCCGGCCGCCCTTGCGCGGTGCTCTCTGGCGCACGCGATCGGCCGGGACAAGGAAGTGGTGGTCTGGACGGAAGGGCTGCTGAATGCGGATGACCTCTCCGCCGCGCTGCTGCTGATCCGGGCGCGTTCGCTCCGCAGGCTCGGGGCCCACACTTCCGCGCAGCAGGCGCTGAAGGAGGTACTGCGGCGCCGGAAGACGGACCTGGCCCTCCGGAATGACGCCCTGACCGACCGCGCCCTGCTGGTGCTGGACAACGGCCGCAAATCCCTCAACCCGCGCGACTGGCTGCGGGGCCGGCCGGCTGAACTCGAAACTTTCGAAGTCATCCGCAAGGACGTTGAAGAGCGCAGGCTCTGGGAACAGGAATGGAAGCAGCTGGACCGGGAATGACCCTGCCGGACCGGGAACAGGCTCTTGTGGGCGGTGGCGGGCCGCGGTACAACGGACCAATGAGCGATGCAATCAGGCAGTGGATGGAAAAGTACATCACGGCGTGGACCACCAATAAGCCGGACGACATCCGGGCGCTCTTCACAGAGGACGCGGTCTATGCCACCCGGCCCTACGACCCGGACGCGTGGCGCGGGCACGGACAGATCGTGGAGCACTGGCTGACCGAGGCGGATGAACCCGAGGAGTGGACCTTCGAGTGGGAGCCACTCGGCGCGGACGGCGACCTGCACTTTGTCCAGGGGCGCACCACGTATCTGGGGGACCGCCCCAGCTACGAGAACCTCTGGGTGGTCCGGCTCGCACCGGACGGCCGGGCCGCGGCCTTCACTGAATGGTTCATGGAACGCAGGCCTTGACCGCCGCCGGCAGGCGCTACTGCCAGGCGAGCCCGGCCACCACAGGAATCAGCTGCTCGGACAGCAGCACGGTCCCCAGTGCCATCATGATGATCCCGCTGGCAAGCGTCACCCTCCGGGCAGCCCCGGGACGCGAGTGCAGCAGCTTCCGGGAGAGCAACGCCACGCAGGTGTACACGAGGCCTGCCAGCAGGACGAACGTCAGGCCGAGTAGCCCGGACTGCACCGGAACCGGCAGCGCCGCTTCCGGGCTGACGAACTGCGGAACCAGCGCCACGAAGAACAGCAGCCCCTTGGGGTTGATCCCGCTTGTGCCCACGCCCTGGAGGAAGGTCCGGAACTGGGTGGACTCGGCCGGCGAAGTCACCTCGGCTGTGAAGGTGGCGTCGCGCCATGACCGGATGGTGCCGAAGCCCAGCCACAGCAGGTAAGCCGAGCCCGCGACGGTCAGCCAGCCGAGGACGCCCGGCAAGCCGGCGAGCAGGGCGGCCAGCCCGGCCACCATCAGTACCGTGTGCAGGACGTAACCACTGCAGAGGCCGGCTACTGCGGGGACGAAGCTTCGCTGTTTCAGGCCCGCCGCAATGGAGTAGGCCCAGTCCACGCCCGGTGTGCAGGCCAGGGCGCCCGCAACCACCAGGAATGCGAGGAATAACTGGGAATTCAAGGCGGCCTCCTAGGGTGTTCTGATAGGAGAAACTCTAGGGAAAATACCGCCACAAGTGTTCCCTGTTTTACTCAGGAAATGCGGCCCACGGGTAAGATAATTGCGTGATTGACCATATTGACAGGAACATTTTGCGCCACCTTAAAGAGGATGGCCGGATGACGGCCACCGCACTGGCCGCAAAGGTGGGATTGACGGTCGCTCCGTGCCATCGGAGGCTGCGCGACCTGGAGTCATCCGGGGTGATTCGGGGCTACCGTGCGGACATCGACCCGTCCGCCGTCGGGCTCGGATTCGAGGCGATCGTTTTCGTGACGCTGCGGCAGGTGGACAGGCCCACCATGGAGATCTTCGAGAGCCGGGTGGCGGACAATCCCAACATCGTGGAGGCGCAGCGGCTGTTCGGCTCGCCGGATTACCTCCTGAAGGTGATCGCGGAGGACCTGCCGGCGTACCAGCGCTTCTACGACGCCGAGCTCACCTCGCTGCCTGGCGTGGAGCGGCTGACGTCGACGCTGGTGATGAAAAACCTGAAATCGAACGCCGGACCGCCGGTCTAGGCGCGCTGGTGCCTTCTCTGCCGGGGCTTCCGCTTCGTCGGCCGCCCTGGCGGCCTGGTGCGGTCCCGGCCCAGGTCCGGCAGGACTGCCGCGCCCTGAGTGCGGGGGAGCTGTAGCGGGAGCCAGGCCGCGAGGACGCAGGCTCCGAGGACTGCCGGGAATCCCAGCCCGAACCACACACCGATGGCGAGGGCCGCCGCACTGGCTATGCCGGTGAGCCAGTGGCCAAGGACAATGCGGTGGAAGTCCGGTAGCCACCCTGTCTCCGCCCCGACTGCGTAGAACCACGCCACGGAGGCTGCCAGCAGTCCATAAGCGGCAATTTCCCACGAGCCGCCGTCGGTCAGTGTATAGGTCGAGATGGAGCAAAAGCCGGCGGTGAATAGCACGCCCGCCGGAACGCCCTTCCAGCCGCCCACGATCGCCGCTCCTGCCACGGCCGCAATGAGGATGGCCAGGATGAGTAGTGCAGCGAAGGCGCCGAGTACCCAGTTGCCGGCTACGTGCCAGCCGCCCGGCATAAAATCCGCAAAGGGGGCCAACCCTGCCAGCGTGGCCGCAAGCGCCAGGAGGAGTAGCGGGCCCGAAACAGCCAGCCGGAGAATGAGGTTCCTGCCGGTCGGGCGGACCCATTCGCCGTCGGCATCTATCCACGAACCGCCCGCGGCATGACTGACCAGCCACAGCGCGAACGGAACAAGAAGGCCGGGGGCCAGGATGTAGAGAATGGCCCCGGCCCAGGGGTTCTCCGGGGCGAAGCCGAGTGCCGGAATGGTGAGCAGGCACGCTGCCCCGGCCAGCACCGCCACCCCGGCGATGATGCTGGCGGCCGTCCGCACACCGCGGCGCGCGGATTCCGCCCGCCCGGTTGAAATTGTCGGTGTTCCGCGGTTCATTTGTTTACCGGGCCTAATGGTCCGAATCGCGTTCTGACTAGGCTGCCGGGCTGACATGGACGATGATCACCTGGGTGTCCTTGGCGCCGTCGTACCGGAGATCGTAGTTGACTTCCAGTCCGACGGCCGTGCCCGAGGTGATGGAGAAATTGCTCGTCTTCGCGGGGTTCTTCTCCGTCGATGAAATCCATCGTTCAGCGGAGTCGCTGCTGATTCCTAGCGCTGGACGCCGTCGCGAATGAGGCTGAAATACTCGTCAGCCGAATCAGCGGTGAGGAAATAGGTCACTTCGCTGAAGTCGGAGCGCTTGACCGTCGTGTTGAAGCGGATGCGGTCGGTTTCGCCGGTGATTTCGCCGTTGGGTGCGGCAATCGTTAATGCGATCTTGCCGGAACCGCGGGTATTGATTTCCGGACCGTAGCTGGCCTCTGGAACCCGAACAGCCGCCTTCTTCAGGGACCCCGAACGCATGTCCAGCCGCGCGGTTTTGGTGTCGCGAATCTGATCCGCTCCGGCGGCGTCGAGAGTGGAGAACTCCGAGTTGCTCAAGGTGCTCGTTTGAGCGGTTGGTTCGGTGGTGTTGCCGCTGATCTGGCAGCCCGCCAGGGCGAGGCTTGCGGCGAGGGCAAGGAGGACGACGGCGGCCTGGCGCCGGGTCGCCGCCGCCAGGTTCAGAACCTGCCCGTTTCAGCTATTTGTGCCTGGGCCTCAGGGGTGTAGTACTCCTCGGACAGGAAAACCGTGTAGATGAAAGTCATCCGCCCGGTGGTGTGGTTGGACATAATCGACAGCGCGAAAACGGTGCCGGTGGCATTGCCGTAGCCGGGGTTCCATGTTTCCTTGCCGGATCCGTCCTTGAACTCCGGGCCAATGGTGGTGGCATTCTTCAGCGGGAGGATCCCAAGTTCGTTGGCGGCCCGTTCGATCTCAGGATTGGCATCCTGGGCGTCCGGGTAGTTGACGAAGATGTCGACGCTGTCTACTTTGTTCTCGACCCCTCCGCCCCGAACGCGGATGGTGTCTGTCTCCATCTCGACCACGCCGTTGGGCGTTGTCATGGCGACCTTCATCCGCCGGTCTGTATCGGTCGCAACCATGGCTCCATCGGAATCCTCGTCCAGGCCTAGAGCCGCCATGTCCAGTGGCAGCGACGTGAAGTCGAAGCTGACCTTCCGGCTTGCTTTCATCGCCTCGATACCGTTCTTGGTGAATTGGGAGTTTCCGCTGGCCACGATGGGCTCCTTTTCTTGGGAGGGTATAAATGCACAGCCAGACAACAGGAGCGCGCTGCACAAAAGCGGAACTATTGACCGGGACCTCACAACGCACCCACTAGGGCTCGAACAGGGACTGGCACCTTCCGGTACTCCTCGACTCGTTCGGGCATGGGTTTCACCATCTCACCGTACGGGTCTTTTTGCGCATGCAGCCAGTTCTCGTAAGCATTCAGGGTGTCCTGATCAATGAGAGCCCATCGGTCGTCCCGGTTTGAGATGTTGCCGAGGTGGATGTCGATGCCGGTGGGCGGAAACCGGTTCATGTCGATGTAGGGCTCCACCGCCGGGAACTGCTCATAGTAGGACTTTGCTCCAACGATGCTGGGATCACCCACCCATGTCATGGCCGCGGTGAAGGCTTCTCCGCTCGTACGGCCCCGAATGTTGTCGTAGTCGTCCGCGATGACGTGGTTCTGTTCCTGGTCTGCCATGCTGTACGACGCCTTATGAAGGGCCGCCTGCTGGGTGGAGGTCAGCTGGTGGTAGCCTTCGGGCTCCGAGTAGCGCGGGACGGAATCCAAGCTGGTCCAGGCCATCTTCATGCGGGGGGATAGCACGCTAGCGTCGTTCATCCTCTCGATCTCTTCCATGCCGCCCTGCTGATAGGCGAAGTGCTGCGAGCCGATGTCCGAGAAGATCTCCTTCTGCATGGCGAGGAACGTTTCCTCGTAGAAGGCGAGGTCTGACTCGCCCAGAGAAGCCAGGAGCGTGATCCAGCTTCGTTGCGCGGGATCCGTGCCATCCAGCAGATCTGATAAGTCCGTTCCGGAAGCGGCTGCCTTCCGGAGGACAGCGAGGTCCTCAAAGCCGGCGATGAAGGTAGGCCCCACCTGGTTGGCCATGCCGATCCACTCCATTCGGGGATCGTTCTTGTACAGCTCAGCGTAATAGGCGTACACCTTGTAGATGTCGGCGCGGTTGTAGTCAACGCCCTTGGACGGATCCCAGTGGTTGGGATCGATCCCGGCCTCACGCATAGCGGAATCGGCCCAGTACTGCTGCAGGAACTGGCCGTAGCCGTTCTTGTTCCCTTGGGCGTCCAACGGGGCCATGGCACCCGAGTCCACGAGGCCGTCCAGAACGCCCTTTGCGGCATCGGCGTTGGCTTGGCTCTGCCGGACCCACTGCTGGAATTCCTCGGACTTCAGGTAGGCATCGCGTTCCTCAGCGGTCATGCCGGTGAGCTTGTCCGTCACCTCCTGGGTGGCGTTGGCCGGGGAGCTGCCGTCGCTCCCAGGCCCTCCGGCGCCCCCGCCGGTTGAACCGGTACTGGCGCGGTCCTGCTGGTCAGCATTCTGCAGCAGGGCTTTAGATGCGCTTTGGATGCCGGCGGCCGCCGCCCTGAGTACCTTCGCGTGGGAGGCGTTCCAGTCGCTGCGGAAGCGTTCGCCGTCGTGGCCCTTCCATGGGCTGGTGGCGATGGAGCTGCCCAACTGCTGTCCCAGCTGGTCCAGCCGGTTGGCGCCGTTCGCCAGATCCTGTGCCAGCCGGCGTAGCTGTGCGATGTCCGCACCGTAGAAGTTCCCCGCCACTTTTCCCCCTGTTTGAAGTCGACGGTCAGCCTAACGGCTTTGGCGGGAGGCAGCGATGGGGAGAGGTCCCCGCCTGGTGCGGCGTCAGGCGCCCAGCAGTCCTGTGGTCCGGTAGGGAATGACCTCGCGCAGGAACATGCTGGTGGACGTCCGGACAATGCCGGGGCAGAGCCGGATTTCCTCGGACACCCGGTAGAGGTCGTCCGGGCTCTTGGCCACAACGCGGATCAGGAGGTCGGTGTCGCCGGCAGGGGCGTGGCATTCGAGGACTTCAGGGATCTCACGCAGCGCGGCGATGGCCTCGTTCAGGTGGCTCTGGTCCAGTTCCGCGCTCACCGAGGCGGCCACACCCCGGCCGAGCGCCGAGGGCAGGACCCTGCTGCTGTTGGGGCGGAGGGCGCCCGACGCCGCCATCCGCTCCAGGCGCGACTGCACGGTACCCCGCGCCAGGCCCAGCTTCTGTGCGAGCACCATGATGGGTACGCGGGGGTCGTCGTCCAGCGCGGCAAGGATCCGCCGGTCGGTGGGATCGAGTTCCTGCAATCTGATCACTTCCTGCCTGTTGCGCGCTTTGCGATTGATCAGATTGATCAGCGAAGCACTTGCTCGTTGCGCCTACTGTAGGGCTTCTGTTGAAATAGTGGCAACAAGGGACGCAGGCTACCGCCGGATCCCGCAGGCTACAGGAGCCCCGGCACACCACCCGGTCCCTGGAACAGGTTTCCCGCAAGGAAGCCGCCGCTGATTGACACTTGTTCACGCATCGTCATTCCGCAAGCAGTGCAAGGGTTCCGGAGCTACGCTCCCGGACCCGGCACGGCAAGAGCCCCTGAGCCACCGACGCCGGATCACCCGGAGTGTTCGGTAGCTGAGGGGCTCTTGTGTTTGCTCCTGCGTTTGTACCGCACGTCGCCGGTGAGCCTAGGTGTATTAACCACGG
>NZ_JAGGPO010000048.1:0-5602 GCF_018613775.1 Arthrobacter sp. ISL-69 | reverse complement strand
CGACGTCGAAGGCGCCCTGGCCGCCGCAGGAAGCCATGGAGCCTCCCCCGCACCACGGGTCGCGCCGTAATGGTGCGCTCAACCAGGCATACGGGGAGCGGTGACACCCGGGTTCCGGCACCGCAGGACTGGACCTTGCTCCAACCGGGAGACCTCGTCGAGGTAATCGAACCCGGCGGTTACTCCTACGAGGCGCGGGTCGAGACTAAAACCGAGCAATCGGACATCCTCTGGATCAGAAGCCACGGCTTCGGCACGCGGCACCTCCTGCACAATCAGGACGGGACCCGGCTCCGGACCGGCACACCACCTGACGAGCCCCAGAGCCCGTAACCCGCCCGCATTACCGGGCTCCGGGAGACCCCTCCCTGGCCCCGCGGAATGCCGCGCCCGCAAGCCATCGCACCAACCATTTGGAGAAACACATGAACACGTCTGACAACAGCAGCTATAACCGGACGCCCCTTATCGCCGGTAACTGGAAGATGAACATGGACCACGTCCAGGGCAGCAGCCTGCTGCAACAACTGGCCGAGGCCCTTTATGAGGCAAAGCACGACTATGCCCGGGTGGAGGTTGCCGTCTTTCCGCCCTTCACGACTCTTAGCGCCGTGCAAACCCTGATCCAGGACGATGGCCTGGGCCTGGTCAGCGGAGGCCAGGACCTTTCCCCGTTCGACTCGGGCGCCTACACAGGCGACGTCAGCGGTCAGTTTCTGGCCAGGCTCGGCTGCAAGTATGTGCTCGTCGGCCACAGCGAACGCCGCACGATCCACGGCGAAACCGACGCAACCGTGAACACCAAGGTCAAGGCGACCTTCCGCCATGCACTCACACCGGTGCTGTGCGTCGGCGAGGGCCTGGACATCCGCCAGACCGGCACCCACATCCAGCACACACTGTCCCAGCTGCGCGCCGGCGTCGACGGACTCACCTCAGACGAGGCCGCCGGGCTCGTAGTAGCGTACGAGCCCGTCTGGGCCATCGGAACCGGAGAAGTCGCCGGACCCGAAGATGCACAGGAAATGTGTGGCGCGATCCGCGCCGAACTGGCCAGCCTGTTCGACGCGGACGTCGCCCCCAAGACCCGGCTGCTCTACGGCGGCTCCGTTAAGGCCGGCAACGCGCCAGCCATGCTGCACGAGACCGACGTCGACGGCGTGCTGGTCGGCGGCGCGAGCCTTGATGCGGCTGAATTTGCCAACATTGCGGGCTTCGAGCGCCAGCTGGCGGACTGAGCCAGCCAAGTTCCGTTCCGGGCACGCCCCATCGCCTGGTGTTGTTGGGCAGCGCTTCATCGCGGATGAGTAGTTCTCTAACGGCGTCGACGATCTCGCAGCTCGCTGCGGCCGCTGGGGCGGGACTCGGTGCGCACGAAAAGGGTCCAGCGTCTAACCAAGGAGCCTCTCGCCCCCGCCCCAGCCATACGTCTCAGCGGTGTCGAAGAACGTGACGCCGAGCTGTGCATATTTGACCCATAGGTCCAGAACCGTGTAGTGTGGACGGATGGGCAGACCCAAAGAGTTCGATCCGGAGACCGCCGTCGTTCAGGCGATGGATCTCTTCTGGCGTCAGGGCTATGCCTCGACCACGCCCCAAGGCCTCGCGGACGCCCTGGGTATCGGCAAGGGGAGCCTCTACAACGCCTTCGGCGGCAAGCGGCGGCTCTTCGATCTGGCGCTGCAGAGGTATCTCGACACGCAGAAGGACGTCGTCACGAGCTGGCTCAACGGTTCGGGAACGGTCAAAGAGCGGCTGCGTCGAGCGCTGATGTTCCTCGTCGAGACCGACCTGGCCGACCCCGGTCGACGCGGTTGCCTGGCCACGAACAGCGCCGTCGAATTCGGCATCGCCGACGCCGACGTCGCAACGCGGGTGCAAGGCCTGTTCGACCACACCGAGCGCGCCTTCGCGTCACTGATCGCCGAGGGGCGGCGCAGCGGCGAGCTGCGGATCGACCTCGACGACCAGGCGGTGGCCAGCATGCTGCTGAACACCGTCACCGGCCTGCACGCCCTGGCCCGACTCGAGAAGGGTCCCGCGCGGATGCGGAGCATCGCCGACGCCACCATCGCGCTCCTTTGACGGGTGCCCGCATTCGGAACCTTTTTTTGCCATTTTTCTGTACCTGTAAGTCAAATAATGAACTGGAGAACCGACATGACCTCATCACTTACCCTGAACATCTTCACCGCGCCGGCGCGGGCCGTGAACATCCCCCTCCCGGTGCCTGCGCCTGAGGGCGGCTGGACCTGGCCTCCGACCTCGGTCACGCTGATCTCCGGCGAGAGCGAGGCGATCCTGGTCGACACGGTCCCCGGGATCGAGGACTCAGCCGAACTTGCCGACTGGATCGAGGCCAGCGGCAAGGAGCTCACCACGATCTTCATCACGCACGCCCACATCGACCATTTCCTCGGAGCGGCCGAGCTGCTCAAGCGCTTCCCCGGGGCCCGCGTGGTGGCCACCGAAGCGACCGCCCGCCTGATCGCTTCCGAGGCCGAGACCGGCCAGATGCGGGCGCTCTACTCACAGATCTTCGTGGACGAGATCGGCTCCGAGGTCATCGTGCCGGAGGCCGTCGTCGGCGGCCGGCTCGAGCTCGAGGGCCATGACGTGTACGCCGTGCCAACTGGCCAGTCCGATCTCAGCGACTCCTCCTACGTCCATATCCCCGAGCTGTCCGCTGTCATCGTCGGCGACATCGCCTACAACGACGTGCACCCGACCCTCGTGACAAGCACGCACGAGACCCGCCAGGGCTGGATCGACACGATGGTCAAGATCCAGGAGCTCAAGCCTGAGATCGTGGTGGCCGCCCACCGCCGCGCCGACGCCGCGGACACCGGTCAGGCGCTGGCTGAGACCATCGCTTACGTCAGGGCGGCTGACGAATTCCTGGCCACCGATCCGACCGCGGACGAGTTCATCGGCCACATGCTGGCAGCCCACCCCAAACGGCTCAACGTCAGCACACTTCACTACGGCACCGCCATGATGGGTCTCCGGCAGGCCTAACGGGTACTCGCTCCGATGAGTACGCGGGGGCCGGTATCCAGCACCGGGCGGAATGCCCGGCCCCTCCGAGCCGACCCGGACCACCGCTCCCGACACCGCCCTGGATCTCGCCAGGGCCCCTGGATCGGACGGACTGGCGACCTATGGCGCGGCGGCGGGCGTCTGCCTTTAGATGACGTTGACGGTGTCGAGGTAGAGCGCGGCGAGCTCGGTGTCGCCCGCGAGCTCGACGTCTGCGTCTCGCCAGGAGGAGCGCTGCGTTCCCCAGTCGGGGAACGTGATGGCTGGGGCGGTGATGCGGGCCGCCGGGGTGCGGGAGCCGGCTGCGGCGAGGCCGTCGGCGTCGATCCACCAGGTGCCGCCGCCGGGGCCTGTGAGTGTGAGGGTCAGTCCGGCGTCGATTCCGGGTGCCGGGGATTTCGCGGTCTGGTTGCTGAGCACCGCGGTCATCCAGTCGAGCACGGCGCGCATCCGGTTCGCGTCCGTCGGAGGCGTCGGCATGCCGAGGGCGGGGGCCATGTCGTGGCGGAGGTGGGTGTGCAGGTCGAAGACCAGGGCGCCGCCGACGAGCAGCGCCATCGGGAATTTTCCGAGCTCGTTCAGCCCCATGGGCACCGCGCGCATCGGGGTGTGCCGGACGAAGGCGAGCATGCGGGCCGAGGTGCGGGTGGCGGTCTCGAACTCGGCCATGACCTGCTGCCGGCTCCACGCGCGGCGCGCCTGCACGGGGCCCTCGTTGACGGCCTCGAGGCTCGGCTGGCGTGCGGCTTGGAGGCCGGCGGGGCTGTACATGTTGTGGGCGGTGGAGCCGATGTGGCCGACCATGTCGGCGATGCTCCAGCCGGCGGCCTTGCTGGGCGCGTTCCACTGGGCGGTGGTGAGGGAGTTCGCGAATTCGAGCATCACGGCGCTCTCGGTGCGGAACGCGGCGTGGAGGTTTTTCAGGTCGGGGGCGGGGAGGCGGTTGGCCATGTCAAATCTGCTTTCGTGGGATGTTCGGGGAAGTCGTGTGGCTCTCGGGGGTTTGAGGGGCGCAGAGGCGCGTCGAAGGCAGCGGGCGGTGCCGCGGGACGTGGATCGCGAAGCGTTGAGCGGGGAGGGGCAGGGCCGCCCGCCGGCGTCAGTTCGAGGTGCGGATGGCTGCCACCGCCGTGTCGTAGAGATCAAACAGCGGTGTCGAGCCCCGCAGCCGGAGCCACTCCTCGGTGGCGGCCTGCAGGCAGGTGATCGCCGCGCCGACGATGGCCCTGGCCTCGAAGCCACGCGATTGGAAGGCGGGCAGGCGCGGTTCGATCAGGGGGGCGAGCAGGTCGGTCCACCGCGCCTGCTTCTCGGCATGGCCGGCCCGCAGGGAGTCGTTGTCGAACAGCATCGAGACGATCCCGAGGCGGTTCTCGGGGCTGACCTCGATCTCGTCGAGGACCACGAACGCCTGCCGCAGCGACACCCAGACCTCTTCATCCGCCGGCCGGCCGGCGAGTCGCGCCGCGATGACCTCTCCCTGCTCGGACAGGCCGCTCAGGGCCAGGTCTTCCTTCGTGCGGAAGTAGTTGAACAGCGTGCGGCGCGAGACGCCGGCCGCTGCTGCGACCTCGTCGACGGTCGTCTCGTCAAAACCCTTCTCGGCGAAGAGCTGCATCGCCGTCTGTGCCAGAAGCGAACGCACGACGGCCCGGGTCTGCTGTCGGATTGGTGTGGGAGTCATTGCCATGCACTTATAGTACGACATTGCAGAACTGGAAGCTACTTGCACTTGGTGCACAACTATGCGTAGAGTGTTCCCATGAGCAAAATCGACTACAGCACGCAGACCGTCATCGTCACCGGAGCCAGCTCGGGCCTGGGCGCCGAGTTCGCCCGCCAACTCGCCGCCCGCGGCGCGAACCTGGTCCTCGTGGCCCGCCGCGAAGACCGGCTGAAGAGCCTCGCCGAAGAGCTGACCCGCCGCGACGGGGTGAGCGTGACCACCATCGCCCGTGAGCTCGACCGGCCGGACGCCGGGCGCATGCTCCGAAAGGAGCTCGAGGCGAGGGGCATCTTCGCCACCGGCCTGGTTAACAACGCCGGCTTCGGCACGCACAACCCGTTCGGCGAGGAGGACCCCGAGCGGCTGCAGCAGCTGATCACTTTGAACATCGGCGCCCTCGTCGACCTCAGCCACGCCTACTTCGACGTCTTCGCGAAGCAGAAGACGTCCGTCCTGATCAATGTCGCGAGCCTGCTTGGCTTCATGCCAACCCCCTACCTCAGCGTCTACGGCGCCTCGAAGGCCTTCGTGCTGAGCTTCACCGAGTCCCTCTGGGAAGAGGCCCGCGGAACGGGCCTGCGCGTTCTCGCCATCTCCCCCGGCGCGATGAAGACGGAGTTCTTCGACGCCGCCGGCAGCCAGGCCGCCGACTACGGCGCCCGCCGCGCCCTGCCCGAGGATGTCGTGAAAACCGCGATCACCACTGTCGACAAGACCTCGCACCGCCCCTCGGTCATCACCAACGGACGACCCCTCGCCATCGCCGCGCGCTTCCTCCCGCGCCGCGCGATCGTGCACTTCATGGGCGCCACCATCCGCCGCAGCAACCGCTGAGCC